>NZ_CDLCQJ010000097.1:0-80102 GCF_975850365.1 Candidatus Hodarchaeum mangrovi
CAAAAAGTTTTACTATCGACAATGATTATGTAAAACCAACTATTAGTAATATTGTTGGATCAAGCACAAAAAATGGAGTTGATATTGCAGAAGTTGGAGAATCGTTTTCAGTTTCAGCGACTATTACCGATTCAGGATCCGCTGTTTCAGCTGTGAATCGTGCATTTATATATTATAAATTAAATTCTAGTGTTATCTATTTCTCAACTGCAATGCTAAAAGGATCAGGTAACACATGGACTGGAAGTGTCCCTGCAGTATTTATAACTAGCGAAGCACTTGTAAAGGATATTGATTATTATATTAGAGCTATTGATGACGATGAGAATTTTAATCAATCCGAGTTAAAGTTAGCTGATACAATTGACACAACAGAGCCCAATTTTTATTCCCATGTATTTGAAGGTGAATCAATAACAGGACAACCAACTCTTGTGGGAGAAGAAAATCTGCCATTAACTATATCGGTAGCTGTTGAAGATAAGGATAAAGTTTCAGAGGTTTTTTTGGTTTGGCGTGAAAGAAATGATACTACTTGGAATCGCCCTGACCCATGGGATGTTTTCACTAATATTTCAGGAATTGGAGAAGTGTGGAATTTTCGAATAAATTCAATTAATGCTACTTTAGATGGATTAGAGTACTATTTAAATGCAACAGACCCATCAGGAAATGTTGCGTACGATGGTACTTCATTATCTCCCTATCGAATTGTAATTGAAGATGAAGTCGTTCCAGTTTCTACTATTATAAGCGAAATTCCACTAAAAATCACTGCAGGTAGCGATTTGACAGTAAGTGCTAGTGTTATTGATAATGACCCTACTTTTAGCTGGTGGGGGGGTGAAACAGGTACTATAGAATTAGGGTATAAAAGAACTGGATTAGATTTGAGTTTTAACTACTTCTATATTCCCCATATTCAAGGTGATTCCTCTCTTGGTCAAACAGCAATATGGGAAGATACTATTAAAGGAGGAAACTTTACAACCACATATTCACCAGTCTATATCCGTGTACGTGCAATTGATAATAATGGATTATCTTCATTCGTTGAAAAATCCATTGCAGTCTCTGCTCCTGGAACCCCAGTATTAAAATATGTAAAAGATTCAGTTGATGTGATTGGAGCCTCAGATCATATCTTGAAATTTGAAATCAACAATTCTGCTGGAGGGGTTGATCCTGCAACGGCAACTGTAACAGCGATCCAAGTAGAATTATCTGATAATACAAAAAATCCATTTATTGGTGAACCTCAACTAGTTGAAGTTAATGTGAGTGGTGGCTTAAATCCTATTTGGGAAAATAAATCAAGTCCATCTGAAGGTACTAATGGCGTGAAAATAACATTAGACAACACTTTCACCATTTTAAAAGGAAGCAGTGTATTAATGTCTTTAGTATATGCAAATAGTAGCGGAATGTACTTTAATGTTAATGATATGACCGTAAATGCTACAATATATTATACTGGTGGATTTGATAAACTAGCCCTATTCAATACCCCAATTACGACCTTCCAAGACTTTACTCAAACTCGGTATATGAGATCGGATTCACATACTATCAATGGATTAAGTGCGTATCAACTTGGGACAACCAATACTGCAAGCTTCATTGAACTTAATGAACAAACCTCTAGATGGAGTGGTAGTTATACTGTCACATGGGGTATTCGGGTTTGGATAAGACATATTGATTCGTCAGAAACGGAATTAACTTCTGGACTAGTTGCCACAGTTCAACGATCCAGTGATGGAGTAGGAATTCAATCTGCCTCTTGGGCACCTACAGAAACCGATCTTGCAGAAACTGATGCTCTAGTCATTAGAGTCTATATGCAAATTGGGTCATCAACTTATGGTCCTGTTGAATTTTCTACTGAACAACTAGGTGCAGTAAAACTCCTTAGTACTTCATGGTCAGTGAATTATTATACCGAAAGAGATTACAGAGGATGGCCACAAGATAGAACAAGAGGAATATTCTCTTGGGGAGATAATTCTCATAATAGTAGAATAACAAATATTAGACTAAGAGCACTCGGTGGAGGTGGAGGAGGAAGTTTAGACTCCATTTCGAGTGAAGACTCAGTAATTAATCCATTGAAAAGGAGTGATGAATTCCTATTCATCAAAAACAGCGTATTCTTAGACGATCAAAGAAGGTTTATCTCCTTTTTACTCTATCTTAAGAGGATTTAACCTCTTTTTCTCTTTTTTTTGAGTAATATTATTTGATGGTAAATCGTTTTGAAATCAGCTGATGTTGTAATTGTTGGAGGGGGACCTAGTGGATCATTTGCAAGTATTTCTCTTGGTAGTATTTTAAAAAATTCAAATTTAATTTTGTTAGAACAAAGAGAGAAGAGTGGTTCACCACCGCACTGTTCTGGCTTAATAGGTATATCTGGATTAACAAACTTAAGATTAGTAAAATCCTTAGAGAATAAAACTGATATTAATCGAATAAATGCAGCAGAATTTGTTTCTCCTTTAGGGAACTCATTAATCGTTAATAGAAAAAAGAAAGAATTATTTGTAGTAGATAGGCCTAAACTTGACTATCTTCTTGCAAAACAGGCTCAAAAGCTTGGAACATCTTTTTTTTATAGACATAAAGTTAAAAATATATCACACTTAACAAATAAACAGGGTTATATAGTTTCTGGTTTAATAGAAAATTCTAATTCTTTTAAAATTCAAACGAAAATTATTATTTCTGCTGAAGGTCATCACCCTAAACTTCCTCAACAAATTGGTCTCTCAATACCCTCAGGAAATTGGTTTTTTCCTGCTCTCCAATATGAAATGAGTAATATTGATGACATTGAGCAATCAACTGTAGAAATATATATGGGACAAAAATACGCTCCAGGATTTTTTGCGTGGCTTATTCCAATTAATGACGCCCAAGCTCGGATTGGATTAGCTATTCATCCATTATTAGCTAACAACACTCGTGCGCAATTAAACTATCTTATTCATAAGCATCCGATCCTTTCCCCTAAATTAAAACGAGCAAAGGTACTTAATTCATGGGGAGGATTTGTTCCAGCCAGCGGGCCTATTAATAAAACTTTTTCGGATGGTTTTTTAGTTGTTGGAGATGCTGCAGGCCAAACAAAAGCTACAACGGGAGGTGGGTTCAACATTGGATCTTATTGCGGATACTTAGCTGGAAAAACTGCAGCTAAAGCAATTATTCGGAATAAAACTTCCTCTTCAATAATGCAAGAGTATCAAAAAGCTTGGAGAGCATATTTTGAACCAGATTTAACACTTATGAAGTTACTCAGGAGAACCCTTTCCTTTACTTCTGACCCTGTATTGGAGCAGCTCTTTAAGGTAGCAAGAGAAACAGATTTAGAAGAAAATTTGCAAAAAGTCTCAAATATCGACCTACATGGAAAAGAAATCTTAAAGTACTCATTGAAACCAATTACAATTAAAAAAAGTTTAAAAATCTCCCCTTATCTTCTTAAAAGTTTTTTGAGGGGAATTTTTGATTAAATTCCCCTTAAGATAATCTATCATTAATCTTTTGTAAAGAATTGGTCAAATTGTTTGCTGTTTCCCTAATTATACTTATATTTTCATTTATTAATTGTGAATTTTCATCATAACCTCTTAGAAATTCGACTAATGGCTGTGCAAAGCCTTCAAGTTTGGAAAGCTGTTCGATGCCTGCTTCCCCTGCAGAAAATTCACCCTTTTCAAGGTGATCTGCAGAGGTTGTTCTGGAATTTTTTATGATATTCTCAAAACCATCAATAATTCTACCAGTATCTTGAGAACGATTTGGCAGCAATGTAGAGAGAATTTTAAGTATGTTATTAGTAACAGCTTCTAATTGAGATTGTAATTTTTCTCCTTTCTTCTCTGATCGTATAATGATTGCTGCTGAACCTAAAGAAAGGGAATTTTTGTTCATTAGTATATCCTGATACTCAACAAATACTGGGATTTCTAATGTGATTTCTTCTTTTCCTTCTCCAGAGGGGCAGATTAATGAAAATTGTGTTGTAGTGTTTTCTTTAGGATTAAGGTTTACTACTGTTAAAAATTCTGATCCGGAGACGATTTTAACTGAATCAGGAATTTTTATTTTCACGTTTACTTGAGAAGCCCCGCCATCTCCCATATTTTCAATATTAACAATAAAATCAAATTTTTCTCCAAAGATTATATCATGATGGAATTCATAAATAGCACGAATCTTTGGAAACTTAACGAATTCCATTAATTTTTGTTGAGTAATTTCTATCGCTCTTTTGATGCCATCCTGAAACATTGTTGCAGGTTTTGTGTTCATTAAATAACTTTCTGTATAATTAGAAGCTCGCTGGAGAAGGCTTGGATTAGGATTTTGAGGATTGATAGCCCCAACTAAATCATAAGGAATGTATAAACATGCTGCTGCTGCTTGATTTGTTGAAAAATCATAGGTTTTGACAAACTGATCTAGGTGTTGATTTACATTCCAATCCCCAGTTTGGAGGCGCAAAAGGGAAGATATTGACATACATGCAGCACCTCCTAATAAGTCATCCCATTGAATATGTTCATGCGAAGCTTTAGCTAAAGCATCTGCTGAAAGCTTTAACCATTGGTTTTCTTTTTCAGTATCTGGTAAAAATTGGCGAACAACCTGAAAACCAGAGAAATATTGATAGGCAGCGTTTTTATATTGACCTCTACCAATTAATTCAGCAGCAAATTTTTGGATAAGAGTTAGAGTTTCAATTGAGGCCTTCTGACGCTCTTCAGAGCTTTGAAGAGATTTTAAAGCTGTTAAGGCGTCTTGTAACTCATTAGCGGTTGTAGAGGCCTTTAAGCGCTCAAACAATTCATTAACAAACGACATTATTTTTTTACATCCTATTAATTTCTTTTATTTAAAATTATAGACAATCTGAGCTTGTTAATATTAATTTAGTAAATAATAATGATTTATCACACATCTAGGATTATGATTCCCTTTATAATTGTTTGTTTTCAGATGTTATTAATCTTTAAGATAATTAAAATAGGAATTTAATGCCATTTTATAACCTTACTTAATGAGTTTGGTAATTAGAGGGATTTATTCTTAGTTTCAATCGATTAATCATTTTTTTCCCATTAAAATATGAATATCAGTTTTGTAGATTAGGAGAATATTTGCACACCTTTAAAAGAATATTACAGTTTTGGGATAACTTGACAAATCTTTGATACTCTTATCTATTCCCAAAGTTTATTCACTTTACAAACTAATCTATGCAATTAATGAAAATAATCTAGATAATAATTCGGAGGAAACACAATGGTTTTTTTCCTAAGTCAAAAAGAATTGGAAATACCAGAGATTCTTAAAAAGGATCCTTCAGCAAAAAAGGCCTATAATGAGATTCTTGCTGGCCTCGAAGATGCGTTGATGCTTTATATTTATGATTCAGGGCCTTATCCACCAGAGGAAGGAACACAAATTCTACCATTTTCTGACCTTGCACATTGGGCTGAACAAGATTGGACATCTTTATATCCAAAATTCGAGAAAAAGAGATGGATTGTTATTTATATTGCACGTGGAGGCCTCCAACTAATCGATTTGATCGAGGGAAAAATTGATGATTTTCCCTGGACCTATTATAAACCTAAAACAGAAATTAGAGATTTTGAAGATGATGATGTCTATCAAGAATACTATGATCCTGCATTTGAAGAAAAATTTGCCGATTTCATGGAAGATAATGTATCGATCTTGTTTGTAGAGGACATTGTTTCAACAGGTGAGAATCTCGAAGCAGTTTTTGATTATACTATGGAAATAGCAGAGGAATATAATGTTGAAGTAGGAGACGTTGCAACTATCGCATTGATCACTCGTATGAAGAATATAGGCACTATACCGATCTATGGAGTGTTAACTGATATTCAGATAGACATTCGTTGTTCTTGGGGAAACGATCTCCCTGACCGTATTGATGCTAGGGATTTCACAGAGAATAAAGAATATGTAGATGATCATTAACCTTTAAATCACGTTTAGCTAATAATCATTATGTAATCTAGAGAGAATGTTAAAGAAATTGCTTTTTAAATAAACCACCTTATATAATAATCAAAAGAAAAAATAAAATTGTAACCTTACAGTTAATTAAAAATTTGAAATATTCATTAAGAGGAAGAAGCAAGAAATGAGTATTGATCCTACTTATATTAAAGCTGCCATAGAAACCTTGGATCTAATCCATCGTCTTTTGAAAAATCTTTCAGAAACACAAACGATTAATAAATTAAATGATTTCTTATCTCAAATTGAAGCAAAAGCAGACGCAAGAGTCTCCTCTTCCTTAGGACAGAGTCTAGGAATTGATCTACCTGTAGCTGATCGTGAAGGCAAGTCACCCAAATTTTGGGAAGGAGTTCGGGATATGGCACGATTAGTTATTAAACAATGGACCGTCCATAAGAAAAATCCTGAAACCTTCTCTTCATTTTTATCAAACACAGGTAATAACTTAAAAGGAAGAATAGGTCTAGAAGAAGATGTTGTTTCTCCTTTAGAAGGAATTCTTAAAGAAAAAGAACCAATAGCTCCAGAAGAAGAACCAGTATCTCCTTTAGAAGAAATGATTCAATCAGAACCAACTTCAACTCCAGCACCTTCCCCCACTCCCATAACCCCAAAACCTGAACCCATCCCAGTTCAAGAAGTACCCAAACCTAAACCTATCCCAATTCAAGAAGTACCCAAACCTAAACCTATCCCAAGCCCTATAATTCCCAAAAATGAGACAGTTCCAAAACCAGTCAAACCAAAACCTGAACCTGTTATAGCAGAAATGCCTGTGAGTCGGATAGAGCCACGAATTCCTGATATTAGTCCAGCTCCTGATAAATTCGGTGAATTAGACAAAAAAATCCAATCCGCCAGTTTAGAAGAACCTGAATCCCCAAAATCATCATTAGCAGACAAGCTACTTAAAAGCGATGAAATCAGTGATAAAAGTGATGAGGACGATGATATGCTCTCACTATCTCTTCGTGAAGCATTAAAAATCCTTCGTGATGAAGATGATGAATGAGGTAGGGGACAATGAGTGGAAAAAACCTGAGAGTCGTGTGTATATGGAAAACAGACGAGTTTATTGTCTCAGAAAGTCAGAGTGCCCCTCCAAGAGAGGAAGCAAGTCTCGTCATTGACGAAGAAAAGGAAATAATAAATGTAAATATCCCTTCAAATTATTCACTTGTTACCAAAAAAATTATTGAGAGAAGAGCCAATTCTATTACAAAAACTGGTTTTGCTCTTCCTAAAACAAATATACGAATCGGTACAGGTTTTACCATTGAAATAACAAAAGAAGACACCATTCCAAGTGTTCTTCTTCAAGAGGGACATAAATACAGTTATGATATTTTCGGCCCCCCAGGAAAACAAACCGAAGAAGAGGGTGAAAAACATCCTTCAAAGATTTTCCCAGTAGCAGAAGAAGAGGAATACGTTCCAAGTTTTTTGAAACATGCTGTTGATCAACCCAATGCTTTAAAAACTATTAGCAAACTTTCAGATGAAATCGAAACTGAGGTTGTAAATATTGTAGAAACAGCATCAACATCTGCAAAATTGGAGGATCCTGATCAGTTAAATGATGAAATAATCGCTGGGCGTTTCGTTATTGAACTTGTTAAGCTTGGTGATGTTTATATTAAAAAGGAAAAATCGCAATATTCAGTGGAATATTCAGCTGGAAGGGTGGATTTCACTATTAAAGATGGTAAAATAGACATTTTTAGAACTGATCGAGTAAGCCTTGATGACCCAACCTTGAAACAGGCTCTTATGGTAGCTCACAAAGAATAATGAGATTTCAGAAAAATTATCATTCAAGATCTTGAGGTAGGATTTCTTTACTCCGAGTGGTATATGTAATAAGTTCTTGTGAGAACAATTCAACTAAATTCTCATTTGCAGAAATTACCCCAACTAGTTCCTCCTTTTCTGGATCTTTAGGTTCGGGACAGATTAGTAATTCTTCTGCATCACGAATGCATCCCCAAAATTCGATTCCATCTAGTTGTTTTAATCGAATATTATTGGCAGTTAATACTTTTTTTAATGTAGATGCTGGAACTTTCTTAAAATCTCCAATAATATTGACACGGGTTTTCATTGGCAATTTGGAAGCCGCAATCAGCGTTTGTAATTCAGGTCTTGGCATTAAGATGGTTAATGAGGACTTTGCTCTTAAGGTCAAATCACGAAGCAACATAATAATAGAAGATTCCCCGATTACTAAATCACTGTTAATAATTGAAGAGTCAAAATCTGAAGTTTCTAAAACACGTGATAATTCGAAAATTTTTGACAATTTTTGCTTCATCTCTTTAATTGTAAATATTAATGCCGAAATTTCTTGTTCCAATAGAACATCAAATTCCATAACCTGATTATCAATTAATTCTCTGCTTTCAGTCAAAGTGGAATAGAAAGCATCATGCAAAGTATTGGCAAAGCTTGATGTGAAAGCATTTAGTCCAGAGACATATGTTTCAAACGCTTCATTTAGATTATCAATTTGAGTAAACGCCAAACTTGATTCTGAGAAAATTAAAGCAATTAATTCATCCATATTTCGCTTTATTGAAGTTATATTATTTTTAGAACGAAAATTACTCACTGATTCATTATAAAAGTTATTTAATTGATTTTTAAAATCCTGTGCTATTTTTTGAGTTAAATTGACCAAATTGGTATAGAAATCATTATTAATCTTGAAAATTTCATTGTTTACGCTTTCAAAAAGCGTTCTTATCTTCTCATTTGTCAAATTTATTTGTGAGTGTATTTTTTCTTCATTAGACATAAGAGATGCTTTAGTTGAATTTTTTATTTCATCTTCAATTTTATCTTTTAATTCCTCAATAGATCCTGTAAATGTATTGGAAATGCTCTCAAGAAGTATCTTTGTCTGATCGAATCCATTTTCAGAAGCATCAACTACTTCCTTTTCAGTTTCAGCTAAAACTCCCTCTAGTTGAGTAATTTTGTCCAAAATAGGAAAATTTCTAGTATTCAGATCTAAAAGAGATTTTCTTCTATTTTCTAATTCATCTAGTTTTGAAAGAAATTCTTCTTTGCCTTTGAAAAGTTTTCTGGAACTTATATCTGAGATCGATTCATTAATTAATGTACCCATCTCTTTCAATATCTTGTCTATCTCTGGAAAGAGGGAAAGAAATGAACTATTGACTTGATTATAACCTATTTTTAATTTTTCAAAATTATTCTTCTTCTCTTGAGTTGTTTGACGTAGCTGTTCAATAGAATGACTTAGATTATTTTTTTTCGCTGTAAATGAATGAATCTCAGCATTTCGATTAGTGTTAAAGGTATGCATGACTTCATCTAGAGAATTTATTTGACTTGTAATAAATTCACTATAGTCTCGTTTGAATAAATCAAGGATATTCAAGTTTTTACCTCTAAAATCAGAAATAATCTCAGTTATATCTTGTTTAATTTTGGAAAGTTGTAAATCTATTTCCTTTGAAGAATTACGAAAAATTGCGGGTATTTGATCAATATTGTTCTCAGAATCGGTTTTAATGTCATAGATTAATTTGTCCAAATATAATAAGGCATCATTAATATTTGTCTGGAACTCTTGGATATTTATACTTGAATGGGTTTTTGAATATTCAACAATACGCTTTGTATTATTAATTAGGTCATTAAAATTCTCTGATACGGGAGAAAGACTTTCTAGAAAATCATTTTCAAGATCCTGAGCATTCTCTTGAAAAACTTGAGTTGTTTTATCAAAATCATCTGTGATCTTATTAAGATTATTTTTTAACATAGTAGCAGATTCTTTTCTAATATTGACTAAAGTGATCGGATCATAACCCAAAAAAAATGATTTGAGAAAGGGTTCCAAGGCTATATATCTACCAACCACTCCTGGGATGCGTTTAACAAACTTACTGCCAATTAGAACCTTCAATGCTTCTTGGGTTTGAATGTAATCAAGGCCAGTGAGTATACTTATTTGGCCAAGTGTTCCATTCCCTAATGAAAGCAAACTTAAGTAGACTTTTCCTTGAGCATCATCTTCAATCCCAAGTATCTTTATAATTTCATCTAGATCTTTTGTAGAGAGTTTTAATCCAACCATATTTCTTTCGACCTTTAATTAACTGTGTTAATTTTAATTGTGTAAGGATTTTTGTAATAAGGTTCTAATTTGATTTTCAGGTTTAATTCTAGAAGATGTTTTATTTATATTTAAACTTAGTATTAAAACATAAAAAATTGACCTTTTAAGTATAAATATCTCATGACCCTATCGTATCTTTATAATAGATTAGTTTCGGGCTCTAATTTTATAATTATATAACTAAATTCTATTTAAACCATTTTATAAATCCATTGTGAAGCCTTGTAAATATAAAACTGATCAAATAAAGCATTTATTAGTATTCTTGAGTAACCATATTATTGTTTAGAATAGTTTAAAAGAAAGTCCTTAGACAAAAATAATTAACTCTCATTAAAAATACATTAAGATTTCCTATTCCAAAATTTAATTGATAGGAATAAGGGTTGAATAAGTAATATAAATTGATTACAATTCATATATAATAATTTAGAATTTAGTTTGATTATAGGAGAGGTCTCTAACGCTTTTAATGAAAATATGCTTACTAGGAGATGGTGCGGTAGGAAAAACAGCGTTACGTGAACGATATTTAGGAAAACAATTCTCTTCTGGATATGTTATGACTATCGGAGCTGATTTCGCAGTAAAAAAAACTACCATTGAAACTGAAGAAGGACCAAAGGACGTAAAATTTCAAATCTGGGATTTAGCTGGGCAACCAAGATTCAACAGTGTTCGAGAACTCTACTATAAAGGATCTCATGGTGGATTGTTGGTTTTTGATATTACAAGACGGGACTCATTTACAAATTTAAAAGCTTGGATAAATGAACTTTATTCAAACTCAGGAAGAGGGAAAATGCCAATAGTCGTTTTAGGTAATAAGGTTGATCTAAGGAATGAAACAGAAGGTTGTGTAGAAGTCGAAGAGGTTTATAATTTTATTTCAGATCTTAAAAAAGAAAGAGACTTAGACTTTGAGATTCCCTATTTAGAAACCTCAGCTAAAACTGGAGCAAATGTTGATGAATCATTCACTAGATTAGCAAAAACAATCCGAAATTTTCTCTCAAAAACCTAAGACGATAGGTTTAAGTGGTATCCATTGGTTACTGTTCTTCGTATAGGCCATAGAATTAATCGTGATAAAAGGATTAGCTCTCATCTTGTTCTTGTCGCAAGAGCATTCGGAGCGAAAAATATTGTTATTACAGGCGATTATGACACTTCACTTATAGAGACTGTGAAAAATGTCACAACAGAATGGGGTGGAAATTTCAAGATTGACATTTATCCTTATGAGAATTGGAAGACATTACTTCTTAATTGGAAAGAAACAGGGAAAATTCTATTTCATCTAACAATGTATGGCATCAACTTAGCTGATTTTAAAAACACGATTTCGTTTCAAAATATTCAACAAGATCCAAAGTTATTGGATGAAGTTATTATCATCGTAGGAGGGAAAAAAGTCCCTGGTAAAGTTTTTTATCTTGCAGACTATAATATTGCTATAACCAACCAACCTCATTCTGAAGTAAGTGCTCTAGCAATATTTCTTGAACATTTGATTCCTAAAGTTTTTACGCTTGAGTTTCCTGGAGGTAAACGAGTAGTTGAACCATCGATAGAAGGAAAAAAAGGATATGTCAAGAGATAAAGAATATCGTAGCTTACAAATTGGTTGTATTGGAGATTCAATAATCCAATCAAAAAAGCAGTATGATATATGTCTGGAAATTGGAAAAGAAATTGCTCGTTATAAACAGATTCTCATTTGTGGAGGACGAGGGGGAGTAATGGAGGCAGTAAGTAAAGGAGTATACCAGGGAAAAGGGATTTCTATAGGAATTTTACCAAGTAACCTTACTGATCCTGAAATTAATCCATATTTAACCGTCCGAATTCCAACAATGCTAGGTTGGGCACGAAATGCAATTATTCCTTTAGCTTCTGATGTCGTAATTGCTTGTGGAGGCGCAACGGGTACCCTTTCAGAGATTTCATATACCTGGTTATATAAGAAACCCCTAATTTGCATAATGGGAGTAGGTGGTTGGAGTCAGGAAATTGGTACTAATCTGGATTTCTATAATTCAAAGACTAATTCTATTATCAAGACAGCAAACTCCGGTAAAGAAGCTATCAAGCTTGCTTTGGAAATATTAGAATCCTAATTAACTTTTAAAAAAAGATGAGAGTAGTCCTTTTCCATTCGAACCCTGAAATATTTCTAAAATTCCATCACATAACAGCTTAAGAAGGGGATCAACCTTAATATTAATGATATCATCATATTCTTTCATCAAAGAGAAAAAATCTCTTTGGTCAGAGGCCTCTACTGCTCTAAAAGCGCGAGTCACAATTTCAACATATAACCCGTCTTCGAAACTTAATTTTTCCGGCATTTCCTTGATATATCTACCGCAACTGTCAACTTCATAGGCATTTAGCTCGGAAAGAGTCAGATACACTCTCATCCTAGGTGTTAATTCAGTTTTTGAACTTAGTGTTTCAAGAGTTTTAAAACACTGAACATAGTCTTTTTGAGAAGCAAATAACCCAGCCTGGCAATAAAATACATCATATTGAATTCTAGGACTTTTCGTTAAGATTTCTGTTTGTATTGTTAAATCAATTATAAATTCTATAGAAGAAAATTTTTTATTTGTGATAATTCCTCTTCTTATCTCAACCAAACAATTTTCAAGTTTATTCTGGTGTAAAATATCTAATAAAATATGTATTTGATCCAGCCACTCTAATTCTCTTTCATCAATCTTAGGGAAGTTATTAATGAAAGATAAAGCTATATTACAGGCTAAATTGTTTTGTTTACCTACTACTAAAAGAGGAATACTGTTAATCATTATTTTATGAACAGTTTTTAAATCTTTAACTCTTAATGCTCTTACTAATGCCCCAAATAGCATTTGATATCCATCAAACCAACGCTTTTCCTGAATTGCTGCTATTCCATTATCGAACCATGAATTTGAGGTCAATTTTTAGTCTCCTAATAATCTTCATAAAAATTTACTTTTTTTATCGTTTTTAAATATCATTATAACCATATTATTAGTTAATCAAGTATTATTTGAATACAAATCTATAAGATATGAAGGTGAGTTTATTTGTAATAATTTAAATTGGTGAAACCTAAATTTTTAATAAAGTATTATTTCTAATAATATATCTGTTCATAATAAATTTAAATTATTAATAGAGAACAAATCTTGTCATAATGGGTGTATTAACGTTGATTGATTCGGAACTGGTAAAAAAATATACCGTAAAAGATGATGGTGAATTAAATCCCGTCCCTGTTTCCTCTCTATCCGATCTTTCTAATGATAATGTATATATAATCGTTGATGAAAATTCTAGAAAGATCTTTATTTGGAAAGGGGAGAAAGCTCCAGTTAGACGAAAATTTATCTCAGCAAAAGCTGCTCAACAGATGCGACAAGAGCAATATGGGATGGTTTATAGAATAGACAGTCTTGATCCTGGTTTAGAAGGAAGAGAGTTTCTTACACTGTTCGGTGAAGTTCCAGCTGAAGAACCACAGCAAATTATTTCAGAAACACCCATTACACAACCTAAACCGACTCCAGCTCCTTCTGCTTCTGTAACTCCTCGTCCTGCACCTGCACCAACTTCACGTCCAATCCCATCAACTGTACCAACCTCTACTCAAACACCAAAACCTGCACCCATAACTAAAACTCCTGATATTTCTGTTAAACAACCAACGTCATCTACTCAAACAACAACCTCAACAATCTCCTCAGTGAGACCAGCAACTCGAATCGTAAAGGAAACAGAAGTTGTGGTTACAGCCCCTGTGAAACTGAAGGCGGATGTATCCATTAATGAAGTCACAAATAAGTTAAAAGAACTTGATATCCCATCTGAATTAGAACGTGAGATTATTATTATTGGTAATTCGGTATTTTCTGCCATTCGAGAACATGTCGCTATTTTCTCAAAAGATGTTGTAAAATTAGAACCTATGGATGATCTTCCATCAGGAATATTTCCTGCTTCACATTATCAGGTTCGATTATTCATAGAAAATGGTAGAGTTATGTTTATTGAACTTCTTAGAGAAAAAACTCGCTCTGAACGGGATGAATTCATAGAAGATATGAGAAAATCTTTACAAGATCTATCAAAATTAGGTATTTAGTCTCATTCCTTGGAAGAATCTATAGTGTCTAGTAATGAATATCTATTTAAAATATGTGCTATTGGCTCAGGAGGAGTAGGGAAAACCTCTTTAATCAGAAGATATGCTGAGAACAAATTTGACAAGAATTATCTGCCTACTCTAGGAGTAGATATAACTACGAAGAAAATCAGGGTTGGTAACAATAATATTAAATTGATCCTTGTAGATACTGCTGGTCAGGAATTTTTCGGAAAATTACGTCCAAGTTATTATCGAGGAGCTTATGCCTGTTTGATTATGTTTGCCTTGGATGATGAAAAATCATTTGTGTCAGTTCCAGATTGGATTACGGAATTTCGTAAATATATGTCTTCCAAGGACATTCCGCTTGCTCTCGCAGGGAATAAAAAAGATAAAGAACTTGAAAGAAAAATTCCTTATGAAGAGGCTAAAGAATTAGCCAAATCGTATGATATGGTTTATTATGAAACTTCTGCAAAAAATGGTGGCCCAGAAATCGATCGAATCTTTTCAGATCTTGCAAAGCGATTTCTCACATTACAAAATAGAATTTAATTCATTATTCAAACTAGGGAAGAACAATGCAAGCAGATGCAAGCTTTGAAGTCATTAAAAGGGATCATCAAGGTGTTCCTGTTGTTAAAATTGTATTCTGGGGTCCTACTCTTGCAGGAAAGACTACAGCGTTAACCATCACGAAAGTATTGAAGAGTCTTGAGGATCCAGAGAATGTTTACAAATTCCTAAAACTTGAAGATCCCACAGGAAGAACATTGTTTTTTGATCAAGGGATTTTCGGTATTGGAAAAACAACAGCTGGCCTTCCAATTTTAAAATATCATCTTTTCACTGTACCTGGACAAGAACGTCATGCAGGACAACGAAAAGTAGTCTTAAGAGGAGCTCATGGTTTAATTGTTGTTGTTGACTCAGAGAAATCGCGTTGGGAAGAAAATAAAAACTCTCTTATTGAGATTAATCATCTTGCTGGAGATAAACTTGCGAGTGGTGCATTACCCTATTTTATCATGTTAAATAAAATGGACCTTCCTATAGAATCCCGTATAAGCTCATTAGAAGTTGGGAAACTATTAAGTGAATCAGGTACCACTGCCAATCTAAGAGATGCTGCAGTTAGAATTATTGAGGTCTCATGCCTTGACGCACGAGATGATTTGAAAAACCTTCTTTCTAAAGGTAATAGAACTGAAATCGTTGACAATTCAGGTAAATTAAAGAAGGAATTTAGACCCCAAAGTGTAAATCGAGTTATTAAACCAGTGGAAAGCTTGATTCGAGAAATTATTATCCAAATGATGAAACAACAGCAATAAACATGTAAATAATAATTTTTTTCTCTCGTAAAATTTGAAGAGCAGAACCCCATATGATTCTTAATATTAAAGATTTAGATTGCATTTCAATTGCTATTGATTATTTTCAGAGAGGAAGGATTGTTGTTTACCCTACTGATACCTGTTATGGGCTCGGTACCATTGGACTGAAATGGAATGATAAAAACATCTTGAAAATTTATCGAATCAAAGAACGTTCAATAAACAAGCCATTAAGCTTACTAATATCTGAAGAAATGATTAATAGATATTTGGAAATCCCAGAGAATATAAAAAGATTGTTAGCTGAAGTCTGGCCTGGGAGCTTTACGGGTATTTTCTTTATAAGAACCCCTCAAGATGAACTCTCTTCATTTCTTAATGTAAGTAATTTTCAAAAGATTGCGTTCCGAGTTCCAGATCATAAAATGTTATTAAGTATTATTAAAAAGTTAGGAATTCCTATTATTGGAACATCAGCCAATATTTCTGGAGATAATCCAGTTTATAATATAGATAATTTGATAAATGAGCATAAATTCAAAGATGTGGATTTATGGATTGATGAGGGAACCTTACCCCTAAATCCTCCCTCTACTGTTGTTGATTTTACCGATTATTCTAATCCAATTATTCTGAGAGAAGGTAAAGTAAATTTTAAACTATTGTGGAAGCAAATAATTTGAATATCAAAGTTTAAAAATCAAGTTTGGAGTACAAGCGATTGAACAAGCATGAGTACCCCTGAATCAACTAGTGACATCCTTGTGATTCACCAAAACAGAATAATCTTTAGCTCTGGTTATGGACCTCTCACCAAACACTCGAAGACCGCTGCAAGCGTAACCCAGGTAATTAATCTTTTTTCTGAAAAAATAGTAGATGGAGAACAGATCCATTTTATTCGTTTTGAAAATCATCGGATGATATTTTTAACCTCTCAGCTAAACCAGAATGACTCTTTAGTTGGAATTGTTCTGATCCCACTAGAAAAAAGTGCAAAACAAGTAATTCCAGCGATGGGAATAATTCTTAAGCTTCTTGAAGAGTTTTTAGCTGGAAATATATTAGATGCACAAAACAAACATCTTGATTGTTTCTATCAGATATTAGCTGCACCATATGATTCAGTATTTCTTATTCCAAGAACTCCAAGCGGTATATTAGGTGCACTAGTAATTTTAACTGCTTTTGCACATGATTTACAATTTGGAATAGAGCAATTAACCTCCAATATCCATTTTGTGGATCCAAACAATCAAACAGAGCTTAGAGAAAATGTTTTGAAATCTGAACGGATGAAAATTCTATCATTTACTCCTTTACCTAGCATTGAAGAGAATGATAACATTCTAGTCCTAGGACAAAAATCTCCTCTACGCCAATATTTCTCCGCAGAACCGAGTGAAGAAGTTTATGATGTTATTGCTAGGTTATTTGGGGATCAGTCTAATGCAGCTAAAATGAGAAATTTTATTACAAATGCAGATGCATATGAAATTGCTCAATCAATAGCTTTACTCCCACGAAAAGAGGATGTTTTCATCCGTAATGAAATTCTACTAAATACAGTTTTACAACCTGGAAAAGATATTGTAGTAACAATGTCAACCCAACTAATGCAAAAACTCCGTGAACTCTCTATTTCTACACCGAAAAGAAAAGAAGACCTAATTCCAGACCTTTCAGGTTTAACTGTTGAATCACATCCTTCTAAAGCTGCTGAAGTTCAATTATCTTCCATACCAAAAGTGAAACCAGAGATTGTGATATCTGCAGAACCTGATTCTATCCCAATTATACCTGATCGATTATATCCAGAACCTAAGATAAAAACTGAAGCAGAAGTCAAACCAACGACTATCAGACCAATTCCTTCGCAAAAAGTAAGCACAGAAGTGCTAGCAAGATTAGATAACGCAAGAAAAAGTGGTCTTGCCTATAAGTTTGATGGTTTACCTATTATTCTCGATACTGCACCTTATGCAATTAGTATCACCGAATCCCAAGTATTAGATTATGATGGAAAGAATATTGAAATTCGAATTTTCCAAGGAGTTGACAATCATTTCGCCATTCACGTATGTATACCTGAGGACCGATTATCAGCTTTTAAGGACACTCTTGAAGATTTATCTGTCAGGATTGGAGGAGAAATACAGCTTCAACATAACCATATCTTAATTGAAGGACTTATTGATAAAATCCAGATTGCATTAAGAGCGCTTCTATGGTTAAGTATTGTTGAATATTTAACTCAAACCCAATTAAAACGATATGATCTTTCTCCTCGCTTTAAAATCCCACGAGATGGATCAATTCTTATTATTCCACCCTATCGTGATTACGTGAAAGAAAAAATTCCCTCGAAATTTACTAAATTCATAGAAGAAGCAGATATGCGCAAAGCATTAGAACAAGAAGCACTTTGGACCCTCGCAAAAACTCAAGACACTATATTATCAACTATTTTAGAGCCATTGAAAAAAGGAGAAGGAGTAGTTTTTGTAACAAGTGATTCAAATAAAGAAATGGAGGAAATTGCCCTCTTTTTACTATTGATTTCAGAAATTTGTGGAATTGGTTTCTCTAGATGGTAAATTTGGACTAATGGAGCTTTAAGGCAAAGTCTGCTATTGTATCGGACAACAGAGGCATACCCGTTGCGATGATGTTGATTTCCGTCCGGAATAGCAGAAAAGCTAAGGCTGATATCTTTGTTCTTATTCCAGTCAAACTTATTTTCCATCTATTTCCCCTTATTTAGGTGCAATGGAAATAAAAAGTTAAAATCTCAATTATAGGTTTTGGAAATCGAATGTTAGAAAAAACTTCATAAAATGATAAATGACAAGAATTTCTTGTAAAAAAGTGAGTTTTTAAATTAGTAATTCATGTTCTTTTCATCTAGGAAATGCAAAGAAGAAGACAAATATTCTGATTGTTTGAAATTCATGCGTGGAGTATAGGTAAAATGAATTATTTCAAGAAATTTCAAAGAAAATCGCGTGGAGTTTCTCCTGTTATCGCTACTGTCTTGTTAATAGGTCTTGTTGTCGTAGCTGGTATAGGAGTTGCTATAGTAATGTTTGGTACGTTTACTGCTCCTACTCCCTTAAAAATAGACATCATTTCAATTTCAGAATTTAAAACAACTGACGATGATATATACATTGATCAATTTGAGGTAACAATTCAGAATATCGAAAGATCTAATGTCAGAATCTTTTCTGATAGCTTTACTTTAAGCTGGTTTAACCTTACAACTATTGAGGGGTGGACTTTAAACCTAGATGTTAATGAGATAATTCTTCCTGCTTTGAGTATTCAAACCTTCCCTATTTCTTGTGAACCAGAGAATAATCCATCAGAATTAACACCCCAAAATGATACAATTTATTTGGAAGTTACCATCTATCCAGAGGGATCAGATAATCCACGTTCAGCAAAGAAATTTAAATCAGAAATTTTAAAGATTGGAGATACTTATGGGCCAGTAACTATATCTCCTCCAATTGATCCTACACTTCCTGTTGGAGGATTGAATGTACCCATTACAATTCAAAATTATGGCAGTTTAGACCTTGAGTTAAAGCTAGAATTCACAACAGACTCATCGTCAAAAATTTATTTTGAACTTGATAATGTTAATACATCAAGCTACTTTTTCTCATTATTAAAGTTTGAGAATACCAATTTTCCAAGTGCTAATTTTACAATTCGTCCAACTTCACAAGTAGCCGTGTCTGAAAACTATTTGGTACTGCTTTTTTTATGGAATACTGTTGATAATAGATTATTAGCGACAGCCAACTTTATTCTCACATATGAAGGATAAAAAAATTCAATTCTCAATTTCAACGGATCATTGTTATCTGAAATATGAGTCTTTTTCAACAAGTTTAGCCTCTAGAATTTCATATGATCCTTCTTCTCTTGTTTCATCCCAGTGTACTTTGGATCTGAGAATTCTGATTTCTGATGGAAAAAATGGTGCATCTAGAACAAAAGATTCATATTCCCCACCCTCTCCTGTTAAAGATAAATCCGTTCCAGGCATATTTTTTCTTATTCTCTCTAATGTTTCAAAGGTAATCTTTTTTCCTAATAAATCTTTACTAAATCCCATGGAAGCCACCGCAACAAAAATCACATTAAAATTATTTGTAAGAAACTCTGAAATGAGTTTTTCAGGTTTTAATCTCCATAAAGGATTAAAACATTTCATCCCTGCCAATTTAGCAGCACGATTAAACTTGTAACGCTGAAAATCAGATCTTATGCCTCCTGTAATAACAGCTTCTGCTTTGGTTTCTTCCAAAATATCTTTTAACACCATTAATTCACGATTTGGATTATTATCATTAGAGTACGCTGTTAAATGAGGAATTTTGAGCATAGTAGCGATTAATCCTACATGTCTACTATTGGGAATGTGAAATAGATAACTATCAGATTTTTCTGTTTGAATCGTGACAATTGATTGTACCTCATATTTATGTAAAGCTACCCAGAGTGCTAAAACAGAATCTTTTCCACCTGAAACAAGACATGTAACCTGAATAAATAACACCACTTATTTGAGGGAATGTTGTTTGTTTGGAAATTTATATCTTCTCATCTTAAAGATCTATTAATTGACCCAAAAAATAGCTACTTTGTTTTTCATTCAATAACTCATTGTGGGAATTGAAAAATAAACCTTGAGAGTAATGAATTGTCACAAGATTTGATAAATGAGATAATGGTGTTAAAAAAGCAAAAGAACGCAATTTTACTGGCTCATAACTATCAAGCTCCCATTATTCAAGATTTAGCAGATTTTACTGGAGATAGCTTAGAATTAGCACATAAAGTTAGTAAAATAAAGGCTAATCTAATTGTATTTGCAGGAGCAGAGTTTATGGCTGAAACAGCTGCAATTTTAAATCCGTCTAAAAAAGTTATAATACCTTCTACCATGGTAAAATGTCCGATGGCTTATATGCTTTCTCCAAAAATCATAACCGAATATAAAACGAAGTATCCCAATGCAATTGTTGCTTTATATATAAATTCAACAGCTGAATCAAGAGCATTTGCAGATATTTGCATCACTTCAGGAAACGCTGTAAAAGTTATTTCTTCAATCAAAGAAAGAGAGATATTAATTGGTCCTGATAAAAATCTTGCATATTACATACAACAAAAAGTTCCTGATAAAAAGATCATTCCAATTCCTGATAATGGATATTGTTACGTCCATCAGAAATTTCAACCTTCAGACGTTAGAAGGAAGAAAGAACTATATCCTCATGCTGAAGTAATCGTACATCCTGAAACTGAACCTGCAGTTCAAGATCTAGCAGATAAAGTTACCTCTACTGCAGGAATGATAATCGAGGTCTCTCATTCTAAATCTAAAGAATTTATTATTGGTACAGAACTCGGTCTTTTAGATCGATTAAGAAAGGAATATCCAGACAAAAAATTCATTCCCTTATTAAATGAAGCAATTTGTATTCAACAAAAGAAAATCACTTTGTACAATCTTTATCTTTCACTTTTATATGAAAGATACCAAATTCAAATTCCAAGTGAAATATCAAATCATTCACGAAGATGTATTGAAAGAATGTTTCAGCTATCCTAAAAAGCTAAGAGTGGATTTTAAATGGGCTATTTGCCACAAAAACTATTAGAAAAGAAATTAATCGCTTTAATTGAAGAAGATGCAGCTTTTGGAGATGTTACTAGTCATCTAATTCCAAATAAACATATTAAAGCTCATATTACTGCAAAAGAGGCAGCTATTCTCTCTGGTATTGAATTTTGTGAAATACTTTGTCAGCTATTTCATATTCAAACTCATTCAAAATATTTAGATGGAACACCAATTAATAAAGGTGATACAGTTTTAGAAATGAGAGGGTTAAGTCGTGATATCCTTTTAATCGAACGAACAGCATTAAATCTACTAATGAGATTATCAGGGATAACAACTTATACACAAAGCCTTGTGAAGTTGGTTAAAGATGCAGGGTTGAACATTAAAATTGCGGCAACACGAAAAACCACTCCTGGTTTTAGATTTTTTGAAAAATATGCCGTGGAAATAGGAGGAGGTGATACTCACCGAATGAATCTTTCTGATACTGTTTTGATCAAAGAAAATCATTTAAAGATTTCAAAAGATGTAAATATTGATAATATTTTACGTATAGCTTTTGAAAAAACCTCTTTTTCAAAAAAAATTGAAATTGAAGTTGAAAATCTCAAAGAATTTCAAATTGCATTGGCTTATAAGCCAGATATTATCATGCTTGATGATTTTTCTATTGAAATGATCCAGAAAGCCTTAAAAAGTTTAGAAAAACTTTCAATAGAGTCTCGTCCTCTAATTGAAGTAAGCGGAGGAATTTCAGATAAAAATCTTAAAAACTACTTAATTAATGGGATAGACATAATTTCTATTGGTTCATTAACTCATTCTGTAAAGTCAATTGATTTTTCTTTGAAAATTATTCCTGAATAGATATTATACATAAAAAAAAGTGATTTATATGAATTTAAAAACGATAATCCGTAATGTGATAATTTCGGTTCTGGCAGCTTTCTTAATTTTTTTTGTTTTGCTCATATTCTCACCATTGTTACCTATAAATTTACTTCAGGGAAATGAACTACTTATTTACCTTCTAATTTGTATAATGACATTTATTGTTTCCCTATATTTGCCCTCTGATACTATAGAAACATCTTTAAACTAATCAAATCATTAGGAGATATTTTTGATGATTAAACCTGGTTTTATTTCAAAGAAAGCAGATATAAAAAGCTCAAAAATAGCTTTAAATACATTAATTTATGGTAATAGCTATATAGGTACTAATTCAATTATAGATTCCTATAGTATTATTGGGTATCCCGTACGATCAAAAACAAAGGAGATTATGGTTAAAAATAAAAATCAAAAAAAGCTAGAAGAGGATTTTGATAGTATTTCTTCAGGTTCTTCTCTCGGCGATTATAATCATATACGTCCATATACCACGATATACGAACGTACAATTCTTGAAAATAATGTTGAAACAGGTACCAATGTCATAATAAGAGAAGACTGTGTTATTGGAGAAGGGAGCATAATCGGAAGTGGTTCAGTCCTCGACGGAGGTGTAAGAATTGGAAAAAAAGCTAGAATTCAATCTCTGAATTTCATTCCACCTAAAATTGAGATTGGTGATAATGTATTCCTAGGACCAAGTGTTCGATTTGCAAATGATACTTACCCCGTTAGTAGTAAATTAACTGGAGTTAAAGTCAAAGATAATGTTATAATTGGAATAGGATCTATTATATTACCTGGTATTACTATAGGAACTGGATCAATAATCGCAGCAGGAAGCTTGGTGACAACTGATGTTCCTGACAATGTTGTGATAAAGGGGTCTCCAGCAAAAATTTTTATGAGAAGAATAGATTATGATATAAAGAAAAAAGAGTATGAAAAATAATCCAATAAAAATTATAATTCAGGACAATTACAAGGATTATTACAACATTTGGGGCAATTTAATGGATATTTTTCCCAAGAAACTTCTGCAAGATCGATTTTTAGTAAATTGCAGGTAGAACTTAACCAAGCAAAAATATCTGCTACTTCTCCTTTCATTTCTGTAATATCATCTTTTAAATAGGCTTTCATAAGCTCCCCAACCTCTGTTAAAAGCCATAATAAGGTTTTTTCAATACCCCTTCTTTTATCACGAATACCATATAGTTCTTCCATTAACTGTTGAAATCTCTTAATATCTGAATTTTCCATCTAAATCATCACTATTATATCATCAAGTTTGAATTTTAGAATGGTCCCCGATATCTAAATCACTAAATCCACCTTTCAATTCAACTTCATCTCCGATAAGGGATTCGTGTATGCTAGCATTTTTAATTACCGTATGAGCCCCAATAATTGAGGAGGAAATTATAGATCTTTCGATATGAGTACCCTTGTCTATACTGACGTAAGGACCAATTATAGAATTTAAAATAATGCAATTTTCTGCTATTGCTACAGGAGGAATAATTATACTATTATTTAGCTTGGATTTTATACTTGGTTGGTCTTTTTTACTTAAAACATATTCATTAGCTAAGAGGAGAGCTGCTTTTTTTCCACAATCGAACCATTTTCCTGAGTCAATGGTTCCTAAAACACCACCCTCTTCAATAATCAACTGCAAGGCATCAGTGAGTTGAATTTCACCACCTGAACCTAATTGGTTACGTTTTACTAGCTCTGATAAAGCATAATTTAATTTTAAAGAGTTTCTGATTATATAAATACCTGTGATGGCTTTTAAAGATCTGGGATTCTTTGGTTTTTCTTCTAGCTCCTTTATTATCATTGAATCTTCTTCAGTAATGACATTACCATAAGATTGTGGATTATTTACCTCTTTAATGGTTATTGCTCCATCCCATTTTGGATATTTATTAAATTCTTGGATCATTTGACTAAATGAATTCTCATATAAACTATCACCTAAAGCAATTAAGATAGGTTCCCCATCAAGATACTCTAAAGCTGTGTAAATTGCGTGTCCTAGCCCCTTCCTTTCTTTTTGTTCTATAAAAACAAGATCACAACCTTGGCTATGATGCAATTTAATATATTCCATTAATTTCTCTTTTTCATATCCAACTATTATTATAATCTCAGTTATACCAGCTTCTATAACACTATCTAGAATATGTGAGATAAGTGGTTTATTAGATAGAGAAAGAAGTGCTTTAGGTTTTGTATGGGTGTGAGGACGTAACCTAGTTCCTTTTCCAGCTGCAGGAATTATACAACGCATAAAATTAACTCCACGAGAATTAATAGCTCATGTTAATAGAATGAAAATTATTGTTTGGACATTAGTTATATGCTTAAAATGCATTTTCAATTTTGTGAAAATAGACAGTAGATCTATAGTTTGGTGTAAAATTAATGGTTTCCATTCAAATCCTGTTAATTGGGTTTCTTGCTTTAAGTATTTCAGCGATTATTACTCGTTCATTAATGCCTTGGGTTATTAGATCATCATTAAGGAGCGGAATAACAACAATTGATGCACATAAACCAGATAAACCTAGAATAGCTGAACCTGGAGGCTTAGCAAGTCTTATTAGTTTTATATTTACCATTCTGATTATAATATTTATATGGGAACTAACCAATCCTAATACACAGGATTTTGAAACGCTTCTTGCAGGATTACTTAGTATTGTTATTGCAGGATTAATTGGATTTCTTGATGATGTGTTCAAAATTCGTTGGAGAGATAAAATTCTATTAGGTTTTCTTCCTGCAATTCCACTAATGGCACTAAAAGTAGGAAAGAGTAACATTGATCTGGGTATTTTAGGAGTACTTGATCTTGGACATCTAATAGAATTACCAATAATTGGTTACATTAATCTTTATTCGTTAGTTATTATTCCCCTAGCTATTAATTTTGCTTTTAATTCCTTTAATATGCTAGCAGGGTTTAATGGGTTAGAAGCAGGGAATGGTGTTATATCATTAAGTATTATCCTTTTACTGTCACTTTTTATTGATACGAGTGGAATAATTACCTTATTTGTAACATCACTTCTTGGAGGATCTTTAATTCTCCTTAAATATAATTGGTATCCTGCTAAAATCCTTATTGGAGATACAGGAACTTTAACATTAGGAACAGGAATCATAACAGCTCTTATAATTGGAAACATGGATCGTTTAGCTATAGGCCTGTTTGGGATTCATTTTATTAACTTTATGCTATTTTTACTCTATTTATATACCCATCAAACTGTGAAAATTGCTAGTATTGATCAGGATGGATATATTCTAGCACCATGCCCTTATACAGTTTATTGGTTCATTCCTTATTTTAGAAGAGTAACTGAAAAACAAAATGTTTTGATTATTCTATTAATCCATACATTGATTGCCATAATTGTATTATTATTCTCAATACCATTCTTTTCTGGAATTTGATCGTCGGAGTTCTTTAGAGTGGAAAATCCCATTAATAAACCACTAAATCAAGCACTAGGTGAAATAGTTCATATAATTTTAGGTGAAACTCAAATTTCACGATCAAAACTTGAAACATTAAAAAGAGAAATAGCTAAAAAATATCAGTTAAATAGATTTGTAAGAAATTCTGAAATTCTTGAATTTTTAACTTCATCTAATGAATTATCGGAAGGTGACAGAGAATTTCTTATCCAATTTCTTCAAGTTCGTCGAGTTAGGACTTTAAGTGGAATTGCTGTAGTTGCAGTAATGACTAAACCTTCTCCTTGTCCAGGAAAATGTATTTATTGTCCTGATGTGATTGGGGCTCCCAAATCTTACACAGGACGGGAACCTGCTGCTATGAGAGGGCTTCAAAACCAATTTGATCCAAAAAGTCAAGTTGTTGCCCGTTTGGAGCAATTGAGTAGTATAGGTCATCCAATTGACAAAATTCACCTTGTTATTATGGGAGGAACATTTCTTGCGAATACGAAAGATTATCAAGAATATTTCATAAAAGAATGCTTGGATGGAGTAACCGGCCAAAAATCGCCAAATCTAAATGAAGCAAAAATCTATGCTCAAGCAAGTTTGAATAGAAATGTTGGAATTACTTTTGAAACTCGTCCTGATTATTGTAAAGAGGCACATGTTAATCAAATACTAGAATATGGAGGTACTTGGGTTGAGATTGGAGTTCAAACTCTATCAGAAAGTGTTCTAAAAAGAGTTCAAAGACATCATTCAATTGATGATGTCATTAATGCAATTCGATATTCAAGGGATGGGGGACTCAAGGTTACGGTACATATGATGCCCAATTTATTTCAAACCCCAAATGATGATATAAGAATGTTCAAAACCCTCTTTACCAATCCTAAATTCGTTCCAGATGCATTAAAAATTTATCCAACACTTGTTTTACCAAATACACCCCTTTTTAATATGTGGAAAAACGAAGAGTATCAACCATACAGCTCAGAGGAAGTTATCGAGGTTATCGCACAAATCAAAGCTATTACACCTCCATTTATCAGAATCCAACGTGTTCAACGAGATATTCCTGCTTATCTAATAATTAACGGAATAAATTCAGGAAATTTAAGAGAATTAGCAAAGGAAAGACTCCATGCTCAAAATAAAACGTGTAAATGTATTCGATGCAGAGAAATAGGACATAAAATAAACTTAAAAGATAATTCTTGGGTTCAACAAGATTTGAATTATTATATTGAAAGCTATCCCGCTTCAGAAGGCATTGAACATTTTATTTCCTTTGAAACCGAAGATCGAATGACAATTTTTGGTTTTCTTCGATTAAGAGAACCTTCTTCTAAACTTTTTCATCCAATTCTTAAAGAAAAGCCTTCAACAATTATTCGGGAGTTACATGTATATGGAAAACTCGTTAAGTTGGGAAAATTACCAAAACGATTTGAATGGCAACACCGTGGAATTGGAAAAAAATTGATTGAATTAGCAGAAGAAATAACAAGAGAGAATGGTTATTCTAGAATTTTTGTTACCTCAGGATTAGGAGTTCGAGATTATTATCAAAAGTTCGGGTATGTTTTCAGGAATCCATATATGGCTAAAAACATATTATAATTTATTAGTTCACCTTAAATAAGGTATTTTTATGTTGAATAAATATCAAATATGATATTACACATTTTTTTCCTGAAAGAGGATTTTTATTATTCCAATCGACTTAATCTTTCCCATTCATATTGAATATCACTTTTTAAAGTGTCAATCTGTTGGGGAGACATGCTTTTGAATCGGCCTTGTCTTTTCAGATATTCTTCAATTGGAATCCTCTTATTGGGATCACGATATTTTTCTCCTCGTTTACTGAAAGTTAATTTCCCATTTTCAATTTCATAAAGGGGAAAATATCCCGTTTTAACAGCCAATTCTCCAAGTTCAGGTGTAATAGCAGGATCTGAATTCCACCCAGTTGGACATGGGGCATCAATCAGAATGAACCGGTAACCCCTAATCTGGCTTGCTTTTTGAGCTTTGGTATATAAGTCTCTTAGATAACCAACTGAAGCTGTAGCGATATAAGGAATATCATGAGCAGCCATAATCCTTGCAACACTTTTACGTTTTTCTTGTTTACCGAAAGGTGTAGTTGTTGTAACTGCTCCGCGAGGAGTTGCTCCACTTCGTTGAGCACCTGTATTTGAGTAAAAACCATTATCATAACAACAATGCAGGATATTTTCATTCCTTTCAGCAGCACCAGACCATGTAGCAAGTCCAATATCATAAGTTCCCCCATCACCTGACCAAACAACAGTTGTTACTTTTTCATTTCTTTTTTTCTTTGCTCGCGAAATCCCAGAGGCAGCACTAGCATGAGCAGCAAATGCAATATTTAGTGTTGGAACATTATAAGTAACATTAGGATGAAGACTTTGAATTACGGAGGCACAACAAGCAGGAATGACAACAATTGGTCGTTCTAATGCAGAAATAACGGATCTATAAGCAATCGATAAACCACATCCTGCACAGGCGAAATTTCCTCTGAGTAAAACATCAGGACGGTCAAGCATATCTTCAATTTTAATACTCATTTTATCATTCTCCTCTATTTCATAATTTTTTCTACTTCTTCTGCAATATTGACATATGTGACATCCATTCCACCAAGACCCATAATTTTTTGATGAAATTCAATATCTAATTTATTTGCAAATAACTCTGCTTGTATCTCAATAGCTAGTGGTCCTGCATTTCCAAAAGATACTGATCTGTCGATAACAAGAACTTTGGACACTTTTTTCAAGATTTGAATTAATTCCTCACGTGGAAATGGACGAAAAACACGGGGTCTTACTATTACACTCCTTATTCCTTTTTCTCCTAGGATATCCAATGACATTTCTGCTTCTTCACCCATTGTTCCTAAAGCAAAAACAGCGATATCAGCCTTGTTTAGATCTCCAGTTACCTCTATCATATAATCCCCAAGACGTCCAAACATTTCTGTAAATTCACGAAAGACTTTGGGAATAATTACTCTTGCATTATTAAATCCATCAATTAATGACATTCTTTGTTCCCATATTCCTTTAGAATCAGTAAGAGAACCATGAGCAAAAGGATCATCGGGATCTAACATTATTAATGGGTTGAACTTGGGAAGAAACTTATCAACCTCTGATTGATCTGGAACTTTAACTTGAGCTGAAGTATGACTGAGAATGAATCCATCTAGACACACCATTACAGGCATCCAAATTTTGTGATGTTCTGCAATTTTAAAGGCACACAGAGTTAAATCTAGGACTTCTTGATTATTTTTAGCATAGAATTGAATCCAACCAGCATCCCTAAAGGCCATTGAATCTTGATGATCTGGCCAAATATTCCAAGGGTTGAGTGATCGATTCACAACGGGCATTACGATTGGGACCCGTGTCATTCCAGCCCAAAATACAAGTTCTCCCATATACAGTAACCCATGGGAACTGGTGGCTGTGAAAGTCCGAACTCCTCCCAGTGAAGCTCCAATAGCTGCTCCCATCGCACTATGTTCACTTTCAACCGCAATGAACTCCGCATCTAATTCTCCCCTCGCAACCATTGAGGAAAGGCTTTCAACAATCTCAGTTTGAGGTGTTATGGGATAAGCAGCTATCACCTGTGGACGAGCTAGTTTTACAGCAGTGGCAACCGCCTTATTTCCTGTTAATAATTCTATATCTGATTTTTTATATGTTTGTACCATTCTTCCTCACCTATTCTGGTTCCATATTTAATGCATCCTTTGGACAGACATGAACACAAATTCCACACCCTTTACAATAAACGTAATCAACATAGGGATATTGATCCTTTCCATCCACCCGAATTGTTCCTTCTGGACAAGATATCCAACATTGATAACATTTAATGCATTTTTCTTCAATAAGAACTGGCTTTTTGGTTCTCCAATCACCTGTTTCTCCAGCTGATCCAATTATTGGTCTACCTAAAGGGAGTACAGGATCTTTAAGGCTTGTTTCTTCATCCATCGAATTGACACCTTCTTAATTTTTATATTCAAATTGATCATAAGCTAACTCAATAGATTTGATATTTGCCTCTGTTAGCCCGCCCTCCCCAAATTGATGTTTAATGGCTTTTTTTAAGGCATCAAGAGTAATTAATTTAGTAGCTTTAATCCATGCACCCAGCATAGTTGTACTCACTAGAAAAGTACCAGACTTCACTAATCCACATTCCTCTGCAATTTTCATTGCATCTACTAGTCCAATTTTAAGATTAGGGCGATTTCTTAAAGCTGGAGGTACCTCTTGTGCATTAATAATTATGATTGTACCTTCTCTAAGCTGATTAAAGGGAAGAGACCCAATCAATGATGGTTCAAGGACTATCCAACTGTGCGTATTGGATGCAATAACAGGTGCATGAGTTTTGACATGTTCATCTGCTATTCTAACATCCGCGTAAATTGGGGCTCCTTTTCGTTCTGCTCCGTATTTAGGTATTGCTTGAACGAATTTACCATCAATATGCCCCGCATACGCGAGAATTTTGGCACCAGTAACCCCACCTTGACCTCCCCTGCTCACAATCCGAATTTCAGTCATCATAATGATATTCCATCCAGTTTTGATAAACTTAGGAAAACAATCATTGATAATTCTATTTTTCTACGGCTTTGACTTGTCATAAGAAAAACTGAGTCAAAATAATCGTACATATCATAAAGGTTTTTGGGGGGGTATTGATAGATCATCAGTATAGATTTTTGTAACGTAATAAAAAGGAAAATTAAATCAAAAAGAATAAAATATCATCTATTAATCATCTCAATAGGTATTATTTCCATCGGGCCGATAGCTCAGCTTGGTAGTAGCGCCTCCTTGGCATGGAGGAGGTCGTGGGTTCAAATCCCACTCGGTCCACTCTTTGTTTTTAACAAATTTTATAATATGAATAATATCTACAAATTTATTAAACAAAATTAATTATTTACAAAAATGATATTATTTTTCTTTCTTTTATATTGTTTAAGTGACTCTTTTAAAAGGAATTATACCTGAATGAAGTCTTTAAAAAACAACTTCTAATTAGATGTAACCAAATTAAAGAAGGATTCCAGAATGTCTCAAACCACTTATTGCACAAATTGTGGAAAAGAAATTACTGCAACAGCTCGCTTTTGTCGTTTTTGTGGAACTCCTGCAAGGAAGACTCAAAGCTATTCATCTCCTACAGAGTTAACTCCACAACGTGAAGCTTCATCCACACCCATTACATTCAGTCCACCTACGAGAGAAGAAGCGGAAAATATACCAGAAGCAATTCTTAATAGTTTATATGCTCGAAAAAGAAAGAAACAGATAAAATCAGAGCTTAAACAGCTGTTAAATGAAATTGATGAATTGGATAAAAAAGTTGAGATTGGTCTTATTGATGAACAAGAAAAGAAGAGAAGTATCGATTCTCTTCAAACAGTAATGGTTAAATTACAAGAAGAACAAAAAACACTAGAACCTCAGCCTTTAGAATTAGAAGTATTAATAGAAGAAGAAAAACTTTGGCGAAAAAGATTAGAAAAACTTGAGGAGACAAACCGAGCTCAAACTGTCACAAAAGAGGTCTATGCATCTCTTCGTGATGAATACGCAACAGAGTTGGCTAAATCGCAATCTAAAGCTTCAGCAGAAGAAAGAAAAGCTCGAAGATGGTTAGTGAGTCTTCAAAGAGATACTCGTGAGCTTGAGAGTGAAATGGAACGGTTACGTGTTAAGGGAGAAATTGAAGGAAAAAGCTCTGATGATATTCAGCAAGAATTAGAGAAAAAAAATGAGGAATTCAAGAAAAAATCAATTGCAGCTGAAACATTAATGGAAGTTTTGAAAGAAGTTTAATGGAGTATACTAATAGCTTTCTGTTCCTCTTCTGATATTTCTTTTGAAATTTCTTTATGTAGAGTGTTCAATTCACGAAAATTTCTCTCTAGATTTTCTAATAAATTCTGAGAAGTCTTTAATTCACTTTGGAGATTATAGGCATATCGATATTCATCGTTTTTCATCATAGAATCCTCTTTCTCAAGCATTTCCTCTTCAAGTTTTCTTAATCGAGAAAATTTGAAGAGATTTTCCTTATTTACAATAAATTGACGTAATTCATCCGAATTTGAAAAATTAAACCAAGATTTACTACTCAATAATTCTATTCCATGATTTTCGAGAATAAAAACTATTTCTCGCCAGAGAGGTTCGTCAAGACCAGGGTATCTTGCTGGATCAAGGATAAGACCTAAAAAAGCATCTCTCTGTTCTAATTTTCGATTCTCTCGCCTTTCAACCATTTTAATATACCTTTCAAGAGAAGTTGTGAGAATTTTTAAGAAGAGTGACAAATTAGAATCGTTGAGAAGCTGTTCTTTTTCTGCAAGTAATTGATTGAATCCGCTGATTTCTCTTTGATTTTTAATCTTCATTTGAAATTGGGGTTGGAGCTGTTGGAGTTCAAGAATTCGATCATGAAGCTTTTCAATTTTAGATTTATTTTCCTCAATTTGTTTAGTAATTACCTTTCTTTCGTTAATCTTTTCAAAAAGATTATTAATCAGTCGAGAAAGAGAATGAAATAATTTGAATCCTTCAGTTTCATCTAAGATAAATAATTTTTGATTTTTCTTAATATTATTTTGTAATTGAGAAAAATTATGTTCTTCTAAAAGAGTTAAAAACTCTTTTTTAAACGAACTAATCATTTTTTCATCTTTCTCAGTTTTAATAGACGGACTAGGACTTTTCTTTAGGGCATATTCAATTTTGCGTTGGTCAAAATCAATAACTTCGATTTGTTTCCGATATCCACGACGTGACCGTGATTTGATTTGAGATATTGTTTGGTAATTTGACAAATCATTAAATATTTCAAGAAGAACTGTACCATAACGGAATATATCAGCAGTTGAACGAGGAATAACATCATGAGTAATTTCAGCTTCATTGACTATTTTTTGTGCTTCTTCTATTAGTGTAATGGTATTCTCCCCTAGTTTAAAGCCTTTTCTACTTATATTTAGCTTTAAATAATCTATAGGGAAATATTTTTCACATAAATTAAGAAAACGTGATTTTGCATATTCCTTAGAATCGAATTTAGTGGCCATGGGACTAGTTCCGAGGGAAATGAGTATTGAGTAAAATTCTAGGATATAATCTTTAAAATGATTGAAAATAAAAAATGTTTATTATTCTTCTTCTTCGTCGTCTTCAGGAGTAAATAGTTCCCAATCGCTCATCCTGAGATTGAGAATCATATCTTCGCCATTAGGACACTCAATGCGTAATACGAGCTGTTTTTTACTTTGTAAGACAACTTCAGGGTGTAAGCAACCTTCTCGTAATTTTTCTAACAGGAATTTAACATAAGAATCAGATATTGCTGTTAATGATCCATCCTGTAAATTTTCAGCAACTTCACCAGGAAAAATCTGGACTTTACGCCCACTTCGTTTCATTTTAACTAGGCCAACATCAACCAATCTATTTAAATGGTATCTCACAGTATCATGATGAACATTAGGACTAATCCCTTGAGCAATCTGGCTTTGAAAAGCACCTGGATGATTAAGTACATAAGTAAATATTTTTTTTGATGTTGAAGGGCGGAGAACAGTGAAAATCCGTTCTGCTTCAGCTGAACGAAGCCCTGCAGGATAATAAATTCGTTTCCCCGCATATTTTAATGATTTAATGAGTTGATCTTCTTCTAAACGTTTAAGATGCCAGTTTAAAGTTCCTTGGGGCAATTCTAGAAATTTAGCTAAATCAAAGAAGTAAGACCCAGGATTTTCAGCTAGAAGGGAATAAATTTTCCTTCGCAGGGGGTGTAACAATAAACTTAAATTCTCTGATTCGTCAGAGGCAAACGACATTTAATATCCTACTTCCATATAGGCTTATTCAAGCAATTTGAAATTATCCCATCACTGCACTTAAAAAGGTATTGGAGTCACAACTAAAAATCTATTACTGCAAAACCTCTCATTACAGGAATTTTTATTTATTCTGTAATATATTAATCAACAATAGTCAATATGTACAATATTCAGGTAACATCCTCTTTTCAATTTCATTTCCCTCATATCAATAGATAAGCACAGATTCTTTTAAAGAATCCAATTCATTCTATTAGTAAGATCATTACTTCCTGAAGTATAATTACATGAATTAGAGACACTAAAGTAGAAAAAACGTGAAGAAGAAAGCAGGAAAGGAAGAAAAGAGGTTATTTAAGCTGTCAAAGTCGTAATATCGACTTTGCTAACACCTTTGATTTCAGCTAATTCGTCTTTAAGCTGATCCTGAGAGATAGTTAGGTCCGAGCTATCCAAATATCCCTCATATGTGCACGAATCTTGGGTGAAACACAATCCCGTGCTGTATAGTGTCTTGATCTTGCTCCGCATGAACACAACACCCAATTCCTGCAAAAAGTCAGGTGATAATTCCCCAATTTCGATTGCTACTTTTACAACCTCAGAACTCTTCGTTGGGATAATCCTGATAATTTTTGTTGATGGGGCGAGGATCATTACCGCACTACTTTCTTCGACATCCTTGGGTCGCAGTGTTTCGAGAAAATCTGCGGGAAGTGAGATAGGTTTTGATTCTTGTAGTTGAATCATTTTTGCGATAGTTACAGCAGACATTATTTTTTTATCCTCCAAATAATCTTATATAGATATGTTTTGGGTTAGTTTTCAGTGGTGTTTTACTTTGGATCATTTTTCCAAATTACAACCTTTTATCTTTGCTTCGTATATATAAAGCTATTGATTTTTCGATGTTTGACGCCTGAATTTCCCATTGAACCTTTGCCTCATGGATAAAAATTTCTTCCAAAAATCAGGTGTTTTTTCTCGTTCATGAGGGAGTTAGGGGTAAGTACCCAAACTTGTAAGTTTTTTCTCATAATCAATTAGACGGGTTTTTTGAGGAGGTTTTTTTCATTTAAATCAATTAATGTAAGAAATATGTTAATTAATAGCTTAAAACGTTTTTTATTGTACTCTAATTAATGAAGTAGATTTTTCATATTATTAATGGAACGAGAATTACATGTGTTCGCTAGAAAAGTAAATATCTTATTATCGCTAATGATTTTTGGTGATTCTAAGGTAAACACTTCATAAATTTTTCTAGAAAATCTTTCCGTAATTTTCGAATTTCTTCGATATTTCTAGCCTTAAAATCTTTAAATATCCGAAAATAGCACTTTTCATCCTTTTATCGAATTTTTCAAGGTATTTAAATACGTTTTATTTTTTATTATCTAATTAAAATGGATTTTTGTTTAGATGATTATCTTATTTTATTACCTATTTTAAATTCGAAAATTTGTGAAAATACATTTGAATATCAATATAGTTAAATTTTTCTCTTATCTTCCAATACTGATCTTTTAAATCATATTATTCTATTTAGTTCAATCTCTCTCTTCAAATGAAAGTGTTAAGAAAAATTTAAATCAGTTTATTTTGAATTAGTCTTTTGCGACAATAATCCAATATAATCTTTCGATTAATGATCAATTTAATTCTTTAGATTTAATATTGGCGATTTTTCTAGTATGGTTACTCTTATTAGTCTTTATTAAGATGTTTTTTCTTGAAATATATCTGCTAAATGTTTCAATCATATTTGTCTCAAATGATATTCTTATTTGGTCGAATGTGTGCAATAGCATTAAATTTTTAGAGTATTTTCAGGCGGAATTTTTCTTATGGTATTTGATAGAGATATCCGTTTAACTATTCTTGGTCACACGGGAGTCGGGAAAACGAGTTTACTCAAACGATTGAAAGCGGAAGATCAAGCTCAAATTGAGAAAACTCTCGATATTACCATTGAAAAGAAAAAACTAACGCTTTTATCGAGCACCAAACAATCTAGGCTTTCATTAGAAAGATATCGTAAATATAACTTGATTGCAGTCGATAATCCCGGTGATTTTAAACTTCGGAGAAAATGGCGAGAAGCAATGCGGAAATATAAAACTCATGGCATCTTATTCATGTTAGATCCTACACAGGCTGTAGAAGCTCAACGTGTAGCAATGGAAGACTCATTTAATTATTTTTTAGATAGTTTAAGCCTTGATCCAGATAAAGCAGATAAGAAAGCGAAAAATAAGAAATCATTATTCTTTTTTGTTGTTAATAAAATGGATGCTATTGATTATGACGAAGGAAGAGCAAAAAAATTCCTTAATGAGTTTGAAACAGTTATGAATGATTATAAAATCACTTTTCCCTTTGCAATCTTTCAAAAAGCCTTTATTAGTGTTTTAAATTCTCCATATGAAGATATTGATAGTATTTTTGAAAAGTGTAAACGTTCACTTTATTAAATAGAGAATCAGTGCACCGAGATGAGTAATCTACATCAGATAATTGTTAGAAATATTCCTGAAAAAGGTCTAGATGTAGTCGCAACCACACTCTTACAACCAAATATAGATATCACTCCTTTTGTGCCTGTACAGGTTAATCTGGGGATAGACCAATGTTGTTTAACAAAATTTAGATATTCTTCTCGAAGTATTGGATTACGTTTTACCTTAAATGACGGAAATGATGATTATGGTCGCCCTAGAGCTAAAACTCATACATTTATTATTAAAAATGAGTTCTTTCAGGAAAAATCAATACAATTCTTTATTTCACCATTAATTTTAGGACTATTAACAGCAGAAGAGACAAAAATTCTTGACATAAAGGACTTTGAAGTTATGCCTCCTTTTCCGATCTCTTCACGATTGGTTGAACATGCTTTGTGTAAACATCAGTTTCTTTTAACAAGTCATCGTATGATTCCTTCTTTAGAGCTGATTCAGATTTTTGGATCGATTGATAGAGTTATTCCTCCACCATTCAATCCTGCATTTACATTTCAAACTCTAGTACCGAGTATGGCTGAAAAAACTATTAAATCGGTAAGCTTGATCTATTCTCCTCAAAATTTTCCTAATTTTACTGATCTTGATCAATTAATGAATACATGTTCAGAATATGAATCTATCCGAACTTTAACTAATTGCCTGTCAGATCTTCCTCTTTTACGACACTTCCAAAGAAAATTATTACTTAATATTCCCGAAAAACGTTTAGGCTTCAAAATTCGCTGGCGGTTTGGAATTAAGGCTTTTTCTGAGAGTAAAAAGACATTAGAGAACGAAATGCTTGGAATAAGACCTGAAGATAAAATTTTAATTCTAGAGGGTCAGTTTAAGGGATTAATGGGACGAGTTGTTTCTATAAGTCATGAAAAGAAAATAATCCTTGTGGAAATCTTAACTTCCCCTTCAGATCAAGTCTCTCTTCCTTTAGATGCTGTTTCTCTTCGTTAACAAAAAAATCTTCATCTTTGACTTATTAATCAATTTCCGTTCTTTAATAGCTTCTCAGCATTATTAATATGTTGAATAAGGCTTGCAACTACTTCAGGATCAGTTTCATTAAGGATTGCTTGCTTTAAAATTTCTTTACTCTCAAAATAATTATATTTTGCTAAATATTGTCCTGCAAACATCCGTTCATATTTATCAGGATCATTTTCCAACTTTTCAATCATTTTAGAAAGTAATTCAGATTTGGGAAGCTCTCGAGTTTGTTCATCGACCAATTTTCTCATTCAGAGGAAAAATAATTTTTCTTATATGAGTCGCGTTCAATAATAGGAAAAAAATTTCTTGTCGAGGATTTTAACTTTCCTAACAAGTTATTAGATAGTTTGGATTCTACAATGGCTTCAAAATACAAATCTTTACATTCTTCCAGTGAAATTGATCATATTTTGACCAAGCTTACCAATGCAAAAGAAGAAATGGTTGATCCCCTTGTTACCCAGCTTTCAAAGACAAAGAAAGATCCATTTAGAATTTTAATTGCTACAATTCTGAGTCTTCGAACTAAGGATGAAACCACATATAAAGCTAGTAAAGACTTATTTAAAATCGCAGATACCCCTGAAAAGATTTTAGCTATCCCAATTACTGAACTAGAGAAAATAATCTATCCAGTTGGATTTTATCGCCGTAAATCACAAGTAATTAGGGAGATTTGTGAGCAATTAATTAAGAATTATCACGGACAAGTCCCTGACTCTCTTGAGGAATTATTAAGCTTTAAAGGAGTGGGTAGGAAGACAGCAAATTTAGTAATTACAATGGGTTTTGGAAAACTTGGCATTTGTGTCGATGTTCACGTTGCACGTATAACTCAGCGAATTGGAATTGTTCCAATAAAGGGGATTAAAGATGGTAAAATTATTTTTCACGATGCAGATAATGTAGAATTAATTTTAAGAAAAATTCTTCCTTCTAAATGGTGGATCTCTATCAATGATATATTAGTTCGTTGGGGCCAAAATATTTGTACCCCAATCAGCCCTAAATGTAGTATTTGTGTTATTTCTTCTGATTGTCATAAAATTGGAGTCGAAAAATCGAGGTAAAAATTAATATTTTATTTTAGATGACCTAATGGTTTTAAATGAACCAGCAACATATTTTTCTGTCTCGTGACCTCCTCTAAACAAATTTGTGTTGAACCCTCGTTCTCTTGCAAGAGAATATGTAATTAATTCTATTGGAATAGTAAAGACTAAAGGACTTAAAGGTTCAAAACTTGGTAGAGGAAGGAAAAGATTCGTTCGGGCTGTTTCCCCAGAAATGGTATCATTTGCTAAAATAAGAGAAGAAGCCCCTATTTCTTCAGAAATTATAGGTTCAATTTCCATTATTCGTTCCCATGAAGCTTGATCAGGTGCTAAAAATATAACTGATGAATTAGAATTGGTTATAAAGTATTGAGTATGACAATATTCCTCTATATCACTTGCATACCCATTTAAAGTAAATTCAAACATTTTATAGGCTCCAAATAGGGCTGTTGCACTATTTGCACCTGATCCAATAAAAATTACTTTTTCAGAACATTTCGATAAGATTTTCCCCCACGAAATGAATTGAGACTTCATTGCTAGGACTTTTTTAATTAAAGAAAATGATTCAAACACCTTTCTTAAAGCCTGGTTTTTTTTTAATGTTAAATTAGCCATTAAAACACTTAAAACCGCAATATTAGCAAGATAAGTCTTAGTTTGAGCCACATTATGATGATAACCAACATAATCCTTGGCTCCTGATATCCTATAAGGTGTTGTTTCCAATGATTCAGGTGGAGAAGCATGAATAAAGATAACCTCGTCTGATTCAGTTGCTAATTTTCCTTTAGGATTATCAGTTATCCCTATTGTGTATGCTCCTCTTTTTTTTGCATATCTAATAGCCTCAATAACACGAGGAGTGTTACCAGAAACAGATAATCCAATTATAACACTTTTTGTAAATTTATGGTGGGAAGTAAAATTCACTAGATTAAAAGGAGTATAATGTTCAACTGTATAATTTTGAAGCCAATTTTTTCCAAGATAAGACCCATATCTTGCTGCACAGTAACTATCTCCCGAACCTGTTATGATAATTTTTTGAAGTCGATTATCTTGAATGTTACTGGCTAATTGGTAGATAAATTCATCCTCTGCAATTAAATTTGTTATTAAGGGTTGCTCTAAAATTTCTTCTATCATAAAATCCGGTTTAGACATTAAATATAACCTAGTGTAAGTTTTTTATATCTATAAAGTTAAAATATGCTCTTAACAAAAATATCTTTAATTTAAAATGTGTATTTTGAGTGTTTTTAATTTCCTTTGTGGCTTCCTAAATACAATTGTGACCATAAAAGATTATTCAAAAATATAATCTGAATCAATACTTAAACGGTCTAGTGATTCAGATCTTTGTTCAAGCTGTTCTAGCGTGAATTTAACTTGCTCTTGGATTTTATTTATTAGATCTGGACCAAATCCAGGAATCTGTATTAAATCTGAATAGGATGTTTCATGTAGCTTATGAATATCACGAATACCACGATTTAATAAAGCACGAGCTCGTTTACGACCAATTCCCTTCACTTTGGTAAGACTGATGGCATCATTTTTAATTCCATATTCAATTCTCTCGCTCAGAGAACGGGCTATTTTAGCATATTTCTGATATTGCCTGTTGTATCTTTTTTTCAAATCTGCAATTTCAGATATCGCAGACATTATCCATGTTGCAGTCTCAACTATTCGATGAATATCTCCTGATCCGATTTTATACTTCATAACTAAATTTTCTACTGGATATTCACGAATCCAATCATAAAGGAATAACACAGTCTGAAAATCTCGCACACGAAATTCATACTCGATATCCTGAAAATAGTCTGGCACAGGACGAATTAATCGATTTTTATATTTTTTTAATCCCTTTTCTACAGTTTTCCAGCCTTTTTTATAAAAAGAAAGAGAAATCATGTCAGGTGTTCCCACAAGAAGATCCAAAAGAGCAATTGAGTGAATCTTGAACCTTGGATTTATAATGACAGTTTCCAAGGCATCGATAATACTCGCAGCAGTTTCTGGATCTAAATAGAGTTGACTTACACGAATACCATAAGGAGTGGCTTGCAGAGTTTCAGTAGCATTTAAAGGCGAAATCATTTTCCAAATAATTAACAAATCAATAATTTTCCTTATTTTTCCCTCTAAAAGAATAGCTTCAAATTGAAATCCATAAAAAGTCTTATCAAAGAAATTTAGAAGTTCTGGTATATTATTTACAACTTTTGACGCAATCAATCCAAGAATATTTCGACGAAGTGCAGGTTCAGCAGCTAATTTAGAATAAATATCTTCAGGATCTCGTAAAATATATCTTTCCATCAACCAATATATTGATTCGGGTCTTTTAGCTATGAGAATCGATTCTCCTTCCGAATCAAATTGCGGTCGCCCTGCACGTCCTACCATTTGTTTATATTCAAGTGTTTTAATTGGGTGGGAACCCTCTTCTACGGAATATCGGAATACACTCGTAATTATTACACGTTTAGCTGGGATATTTATCCCAGCAGCTAATGTTGGCGTTGCACAAATGATCTTCAAAAATCCATCTTTAAATGCTTGTTCAACAATTTCACGTTGAGTAGAATTTAGCCCTGCATGGTGAAAACTGGCTCCATTTCCAAGTATTTCTGCTAGTTTTATTGAAAGAGGATCCGAAATGCTTCGAAGTATATTGTGTGAAATTTCATCAAGTTGTTTTAGATCACGGCTAGTGAGAAATTCTTTAACATTTTTTCCAAGCTTTTCTGCTGTAGATACTGCAGTGCGACGGGAGGGTGTAAAAATTAAGACCTGTTCATCAGCATGAATAGAATCAAGCACCAGATTTACAAGAGGATCCTTTCGGTGATACGAAATCTCTCTGGATGAATTATCAGGAAAAGTAATTGCTTCCTCAAAATAAATACCTTCTTTCAGAGGAACCGGACGCCAATCACTTTCTACCAGCTCAGCACTTAACCAATCTGCAATTTCGTCAGAATTTCCCACTGTTGCACTTAATGCTAAGATCTGAGCGTTTGGGTTTTCAATTAATAATCGTGCAAGCAATATTTCAAGAGTTGGACCACGATGTTGATCATTTAAAAGATGACATTCATCTATAATAACTAAAGTTACTTGATCCTGGATCCATTGTGCTCTGTGACGAAGTAACGCATCTAATTTTTCGTTTGTTGATACTATTATATCATAATTTGGTAAGTAATCATCTTTTGAATCATAATCTCCTGATGAAATAGCAACCCGAACCCCAAGAGGTTTAAAACGTTGAAAAGAATGATATTTTTCTGATGCTAACGCACGTAATGGACTAAGATATATTACTTTACCTTTTTGTTCTAAAATATGTTTAAGTGCTGCTAATTCTGCGAGAAGTGTTTTTCCTGCAGCAGTAGGGATTGCAATAACTAGATTCTTATTTTCGAATAATCCCTTATGAACTGCATCCGCTTGAGGAGGATATAACTGTTTAATTCCATCTACTTCTGTAATAAGTTTCTTGATATTAATATTTAAAGGTAAATCTGTTATTAACATTTGAGATCCAAGTTTTTAAGGAAATAATATATTATGGCCTCTTTACATGACCTGATTGAGGTTCAAACAATACCCCACGACGAACCATCTCATCAATTGTTCGTATGACATCTTGTCTGTCCATATCAGCCTCAACTGCTTTATCAACAATCATTTTTTTAGCTACAGGTTCATCATCAGCTTCTTCTAATAATTTATCAATTAATGCCTCTATTCGATCCAATTTTCTTCGAGAACCTGCACTAACATCTGAAGAGTATTTATCAATATCAAATTTTCCAGTTTCAGCATCCTTCGCTAGTTTTTCCAATGTAGACTCCATTAGATTTATTGCACCAGAAGCATCATCATAACTAACTTCATCACTTAACCGCATTTTAGCGCGAGCTTCTGATAACCGAATAAGTGCCTCAAGCTGACGAGGAGTAATTGCAATTGGATCAGGACCTTTTTCATCTATTGTTCCACTTTCTCTACGTAATTTTTTATAATATTCAAGTAAACGTTCCTGTGCTTGATCGCTTAGACGAGGTTTAACTTCCCGTCGAGCATAAGCAATGTATTTCCGTAACAAGTTGTGTTCAATAGGAGGAGATACAGGTAAAACACGGGACTTATGCAATGTTAAGATATGAGAGGCCTTATCATGATCTTCTTTTTCATCAGGTCGATCTTCAAGAACAAAAATTAGATCAAATCTTGACAAAATAGTGGCAGGTAAGTTTAAATTATCAGCGGTCCCTTTGTAAGGATTCCATCGACCACGTCTAGGATTAGCTGCTGCTAAAATGGAAGTTCGTGCATTAAGAGTAGCAACAATCCCTGCTTTAGCTATTGAAATGGTATTATGAAGAATTAGTCCATGACTTACAAAGGTCCTTGTGGGATTTACTGTAACATCGTAAACCCAATCAGTCTTATTTTTATCTGCATTTGGTATTCTCTCAACTTTTTTTATTCTTAACCATCTAAATTGCTTCAGTTTTTCGATATAAGAAATACTCTTTTTTACATCAGAGAGAATTTCGTGAAAGACAATTCTCGATACATCCAATACTGAAGTCCTATATTGTAAAATATAACCTCCATTTTCAACATAGTCAATTATTCCTCTCTTTTCCCCGATCATTCTTGCTAGCTGCGCTTGTGAATATCCAATTGTTTCGCGAAATTGACGTAAGTCAGAAATATCTGGAATAATATTCTCTAAGACAAAGATTCTTTCCTTTAAAGCTTCCAAATATTTATCAATGACTTTTATTGTAATTCCATAATTTCCATTCAGATATTGCTGGAAATATCCATTATAAGGTAATCCTAGGCGCTTCATGCATTCTTTAATTATCCTACCAGTGCCAGAGGGGAGGACATCATAACTTCTATATTTTCTCTTACTCCTTTGAACTAATAATTTTAATTTTTCATTGTTTCGAAGATCAGGAATTATAATTTTTACAAATCGGCTAAGATGGTCTCCACGAATATAGACTTTATAACGAACACGTGATTCTTTTCCCATAATGGTAAGGTAATCACTGGAAACAATTCGGGTGTGAATACCTAAAGAGAGCAATAAATCTTGATAATCCTGTGCCAATCCTTTTGAAGAAGTCGAATAAACACAAGATTCTGTTTCAATTGAACCATCCCCATGAAATGCAGCATTAAGAAAAGCTATACGGCAATTTCTATCACTAGAGAATAGTAGAGAAGGTATACGTCTTTCTAGACTTTTTTTCATTAAATTGGGAAAATTATAATGTAGATAATTATAAACGGATTTAGAAATGATTCTTAAAATACGATTATTCTTTGTATTATCTATAGGAATTATATGAAAAGTTTCTCTGATCACTTTTTTCATGTCTTGGATTATTTTAGCTTTAGTGTTGCTTAAACCTACTTCCATTGTAGATCCTTCACATGAATAACCTTCTGTTACGTAATAGCCCAAAAATCGAGCTAAGGATTCAGTAAGAGAAGTTGGTAGATTAGTCTCTTTTCGACCAGGATCGATATTTTTTTCTAATTTAATCTGTTTATTCGAAAAATGAATGATTCGAGGACTTGGAACAAAAGAATCTACCTGTATTTCGTCGGCAGGAATTTCATCTATGTGTTCTCCATGAAATATGAAAATAGGATGTTCTGGTGTAACAAGAATATCTCTTCCATTAGAATAGGTAAGTCTAACAAAGGAATCGGGAGCTTCGTGGCGACTAACTTGAGTAATTTTCTGGTGAAAAAACTGATTAAAATCACAAGAGTACAGACTTTCTTCTAGATGATCCAGTGGTAGAATTTCACAATTAACTCCATTGATTGTCTTCTCAGTATCCTTTGCTAGAAGGTTATCAACATAAGCACCAATAGGTGTCTTTAATCCGTTTGATAAGGATATTTCGAAAGAGGGGTGATAAGAATGCTGCTCCATCGCTTCATGAATGGCTGTACGATCCTCTGGCCGCATTTTATCGAATTCATCGACCATGGCGATACCCTGATCAGCTAATACCAATGCACCTGCTTCTAACGTTATTTCACCAGTATCTTGATCGCGAATTACAGCTGCAGTTAAACCAGCTGCTGTACTTCCTTTTCCGGAGGTATAAAGTGCTCTAGGTGCAAGATTTGCAACAAATTTCAATAATTGACTTTTTCCAACTCCTGGGTCTCCAATTAAAAGGATATTTAATTCTCCCCGAAGCTTTACACCATCAGGTGTTTCCTTAGAACTACCCCCAAATAGAAGAGTCGCAATTGCTTCCTTCACAGAGTCAAATCCATAAATCGAGGGAGCTAATGAGTCACGGATTTTCTCAATAACATATGGAGATTTAGACAGATCAATTATTTTCAGTTCATCTTCTTCTGAAATCTCAATATCCACATACTCTTTCGTCTCCTTACTGATGGAAATACCTTGAAAAAATTTAGTATAGGTTGCTAGTTGGCCTCGCTTTAATAATCGACTTGCACGAGCTTTCAGTACTCCTACTACTTGAACACGATCACCTGGTCTAGCAGTATCAACAAGATCATCAATGATATGAATAGTAATACTTTGAGGTAATTGACCTGGAGGGAGTTCTTCTGGTTTTTCTTGGAGCGTAAGTTTTTGCCAATCAATGAATATACTTCGTTCAAGTTGGAGTTGTAATGATCCTTTACGTTGACATTGTTCATTCATACATTGATAAGGTGGTAGAAATATCCCTTCAGGGAAATCAACAATCTGATTATCTTCTCCACAAGCAGCACATTTAAAAACGCCACGAATTAATAATGGTGTGGCCTCAGTTACCCCTATTACAATCCCTTCGAAGTTTGTTAATAATCCAAGATGTTCTGTTTTTAATGAACGTAATTTTATTTTTTCAGTTAGGTCGATGATCCGAACATGAAGCTGGATCAACTTTTCAACATAAGAGGGACTAATTTGCATAAGAATTAAACGAAGGACTTCCACTCCTATCTGAAGAGTTTCTTCAGGATAGCTTAAAATGCCCAATGCTAAATCTGGATCGAAGATTAATAGATCATTATAAGAAATCTCGAAACTTCGTAAGCCCCGAGGTTCCATTTCTCTGATCATTTCACGATATTTAAGTTCACCTTGCTCATTTTCAAACTGGTTAATGAATGATTCAAATCGTCCGCGTACATCAAATGATAATCCCATAAGTACCCCTTCTTTTTATGATAGTTTAACAAATTCTTTTTTCCACGTTTTAATAATAGTTCTGAGTTGTTGATAGAATACTTGTTCTGTTACGGTTAAATTACTTTTTTGGATATTGATATCCTTCCATTCAGTCATTTTAATAATTTTTGAAACTCTTTCGGTCGATAACTTGATAAACGCTGATATAAGACGCTTAGTTTCGAGTTCATTAAATCGAGAATCTTGTTTTTCACTGGAATCTAAATGAGGGGTTATTAAAAAATAAAAAAAAGGGTGAAGCTTTTGTAGCTCTCCAGATCTAACTTCATTTCTAAGTGCAGTGGTCAGGTCTTGTAATTGAGTGGGATATTCCTTCGTATAATCCTCTATAATCCCTTTTCTAAACAGAAATTCTGCGATATATAGAGGAATTTCATCATTAGTCCCTTTAGTCGCAGGGTTTATTGAAATACTACTGAATTTAAACCCTGAAAAATCTTCACGAAATGTAACGGGAATTTTATATTCTAGAAATTCAAATTCTATACGTATATTTTCATTTTTCATTTCTTGTGATTCAACAGTAGATGAAAGACCTTCTATTGTAGTTTCCATTTATACACTTTCCAATTCAAAATTTATCAGGAAAGATTTGAGGAAAAAGATAAGAACTAAAAACTGCTTTTCCTCAAATCTTTTTTATAAAATTCCGTAGGAATAATTTAATTTTTTTTGATAATCGATAATATATCACATTTTCGTGGTCACAATATTTTCCTGAACAATGACGTTAGGGAAAATTTAGATTAAAAGCACTTCCTACACCGTTTTAAAAGTGTTTAACGAGGTACTTCACTATTAATACCTAAATTTCCCTTTTAAATGCTTTCAGATAATTTATTGAGTAGGGAGATGTTTTTTTTTACTTCATAAAGAATATAAATCATCATATCAAATTTAAATTGGGATTAAGAATGGTAATTCATTCAAATATTCGACTTATTTGACAGGACACCACTTGGAGCATTTTAAACTCTTTGAAATCTTTTATCTAGGAAAACCTCAATGCGTTCAATTAGAACTGCTGCGGGAACATCATGAATCGTTAAACGAGCTCTAACTCCTTTTCTTCCTTTAACTCCTTTAGTTACCTTCCCAAGTATTCCAATAGCTTCCAACGTTGATAGGTAATTCCTGAATGCAGCTTCTCCATTAGGTCTGACATTCCATTCCTCACATATAATTCGATAGTTTTTGAAGGAATGCTCTATAGTTGTCGCAGTGATTCCTTTATGATGTAATCGCCGAGCAATGCTTAATGCTGCAAATAATTCATGGGTTTTTAGTTCCTCGAGAATATCTGCCCGCATTTCAGGAAAAACATCATTCTTAGCATGTCTTATCAGTTCTGGGGTGAGTTCATCCATTCGATGTTGGTCTGCAGCCCGTCCAGCTCGGTAAAAGATTTCTATCCCATGTCTTAGATTTTTTGTTTGATCACAAATGTCAGCAACCATTTCAATAATATCTTCTGAAATTGAACTAGTTTTGAAAGCTAATTGTGCACGGTACTCCAAGATCTTACGAGTCTCCTCATAATTGTAAGGATTAAACTGAATAACATCAGCGATGCGTTGGGAGACCATAGAAGATAAAGTTACTTTCCATTCGGTTGGTCGACTTATCATAATTAAAGAAATTCGATGGGCAGCCCCAAATTCTTCAGGCAAATGAATAAAACCCCGAATATCTTTTTGGGGTAAAACACTTATTTCATCAAGAATAAGAAGTAGATAAGCTTGCTCTGAATTTAACCTACGGATCAAAATGTCAGTAGATTCCTCATCACTAAAACCCCGACTTGCCACTCCAAATTGATCTCGTAAAAAACTTCTAAGAATAGATGTCTTTGTTCGTGTTGTCCAACAATTCTTATAATCTGTATAAAGCTTGATATGGTGCCTTCCTGCCATATTTTGGATATGCTCAACAGTATAACGTGCAGTTACTGTTTTTCCCACTCCAGCAGGTCCTGTTAGAGCAAGATTAGTTGAAAAACCTTCTGTTCCTCCACTCTTTAATAAGAACAAAGGACGAAAGTTTTGAGAAATCCTCCGAATATCATCACTCCGATATTCAAGATTTTCAGGTACAAATGATTGGTTAAGTGTCCGCTCTCCCCCTTCCTTAAATACTGAAGAAGAAAATAAGGCATCTTGAATAATATCAACAGATCTTTTTTCATTCATGGAAGAGATCTCCTATTGAAGATTTATAGAAACTATGAAATACTACTTTTGATCCTAAATTATACCTAGGATTAAGCATTAGAAAAAATGACTATATGATAAATATATAGCTCTAATACTAATAAAGTCCAAAGTTAATTATAATGCATTCTTAGAATAGTGCTTTACATTTCTTCCATACTTGCGTTTCTCTTAATTCTTCTTTTAGAACATTTAAATATTGTTCATTAGCTGTATGGATCAATTTATAATTCTCAATCTTGTAGGGATCAATTTTAGGATCATTAATTTGTTTATTAGCTACGATATTATATTTAGTGCGGCAAAAATCAATCCAATCTGAGGGAGATTCGTCAGGAAGTGAAATTCCTGTTATTCCCATAAGAATGGCAAGCCAAACTCGTGCAACAGAATCAGGATTATACCCCCCGCCTCCTAGAAGCAATAGCTTACCATCTGCATTTGAAATCCGAGTAAGTTCGGAAATTCGCATACCTAGATAAGAATATAGATTTGTAGTAAGATTTAAATGCCCTAGAACATCACGAAAATGACCATCTGCTCCACATTGCCAAACAACAAATTCAGGATCGTATTCCTCCCAAATACAGGGAATTAAACTCTCAAACATTTCAATGTAATTATCATCCCAAGTCCCAGGGTACAATGGTAGGTTTAGAGAATATCCTAATCCATTTTTTTCACCTATTTCATCTGACAACCCAGTTCCAGGAAAAATAAATTGGGGAGATTCGTGAATAGATATTCCTAAAACACTATTCTCAGCATAAAAGGCATCTAATACACCGTCTCCAGCATGAACATCTGTATCAACATAAAGTACTTTTTTAATATTATATTTTTTCTGTAAAAAACGAATTGCAATCACCACATCGTTGTAATAGCAGAATCCGGCAGCCTTTTCAGCGAAAGCATGATGAAGACCACCTAATAGAGAAAATGCTTGATTAATATCCCCATTCATAATACGCTTAATACCTTCTAATGCTCCCCCGACTATAAGACTTGAACTTTCATGCATCCCATGAAATACAGGACAATCTCCTGTCCCCAAGCCATATCGGAAATCATACCCCTTGCCAATTCTAGATAACTCTTTCATTATTTCCAAATATTTGGGGGTATGAAATAGCAGAATATCGTCATCCGAAGCTTTTTGAGGTTCTATATGCTTAATTTCAGGTCTTCCAAAAATCTTTAAACTTTTAAGCAGTTGAAAAGGTATTAATAACCGTTTAGGATTCATTGGATGCCCTTCGCCTAAATTATACGTTAAATACTGATCTGACCAAATTATTCCAGTTGTAATCACAATATATCGCTCCTAGAGCAAGACTAAGTTATCCATAAATCGTTTGAGTTGTTAAAAAAACCTTATCAACATACTTAAAATATATTCGATTTAGTTTCTAATTCTCTACGGAAAATACCCTCAAATCTTAAGATTTTTAAACAGGATAGAAGAAAGTTAATATGTTGAATATTAAATTTGAATAAATTAAAGGGAAAGCATTACGAATGTCTAAAAAGAACGCGAAGATAAGTGTCTTAGGTCTAGACAGGGCAGGAAAAACTACAATGCTTCAGCGCTTAAAGACTGGAAGATGGATACCTGATACTACACCAACTATAGGCATGAACGCCGAAACAATACAAATTGGTGATGTTACTTTTTCTGCATGGGATCTAGGTGGACAATTACAATTTCGAAGAGCTCTCTGGGAGATGTATACTAAAAATTCTGCAGGGTTAATTTATGTTATCGATGTTAGTGATCCTGCCCGGTTTCCCGAAGCTCGAAACAATCTCTGGCGAATGTTGAGAATGAATCATTTAAAGGATATTCCTTTAGCCATATTCGCTAATAAAGTAGATATTTTTGAAGATGGTCAAGCTATTACAGAAGAAGATTTAGCCAATTTTATGGGGATTAATAAAAAAATGAGTCGTGTATTAAATATCTTTAATACTAGTGCTAAAACTGGAGTGGGTATCCATAAAGGTATTTATTGGTTAGCTGATGCTATTCAAGAAGGGGGACAGCATTCAACTATGGAAATGTATGTCATCAAATCATTATTCGGATCTGAAGCAGCAATTTCATGAATTAATTAAATTTTAATTTTCTTTTTTCTCTGAATGAGCTGCTTTGCATGTTGGAGAGCGTTTTGGAAAAGTGATTTATCTTCAGCATACATATATTCATTTAATGAAAATAACCACGATTCGGAGTTATCAATCAACTCCATATTATTAAGTAGAGTTCCTTTAAGGAGTAACTTAACACCCTGCAAAGTATTATTGTTTAAAATAGAAGGGGGTAGTTTAGGTGCTAGATCTGCAGCAAGATGAGCTGCTTCAAAAACTGATTCACCTAAAAAAACACATAGAATTGCTGATGAAAAATGCAATGTTGCATTCTTAAAAAATCCTAACTCTAGATGTTTTTTACCCGCAGATAGATACGCTTCTTGGGCTTTTTTATATTTTATTCGAGTAAGTTCATCAGGAGAGAACCTAGGACCAGATTCCTTGGGAACGGATTGAAGAAATGATCCAAAATCGGTTTTTCGTAATTCCTCAAGGATTTCCCCAGATATGTTATTAGATACTAAAAAATTATGATTCATTGTAGATGTTTGATGATGGGGTAGTTCAGGAAGAGGTAAACGATTTAAAATTAATTCTGGACTTAGAGGAAGAGGAAAAATACCTTGAGGGGAATCAGCTTTTAACGCATTTGTAGGAGGGCCATTAAATTCATTAATACGAGGAGGTTCAGGAAGAGTCTCGACCCTGTCTTTAGATTCCTTCCTATCTTTATCCGATTTTGGGGGAGACATATATCATCCATTTTATAAAATTTAATTCAAAAAGTCAGGATTTATTGTATGAATGAAATATAAAAATACTTCCTTCTTTGAAGGATTTAAAGTCCAGCTCCAATCACTTATGGTGAAATAAATTTGGAAGTAGAAATTAAAATTCCCTTAAATACTCAAAATTCCCAAAAGCAAATAATTAAGAACTTGATAAAAAAATTAGGAAAACCAATTTCACAAGTAATTCAAAAAGACTGCTATTTTCAAAGTCCAATAGAAAACTTTTGGGATACCGATAGAGCATTACGCATAAGAGATACTATTTTTCCTTCTAAAACTATTTTATCAGAATTAACTTATAAAGGCCCTAAACAAGGAGACTCACTAAAGATTAGAGAGGAGTTAAATGTTAAAATTAGAAATTCTAAGACTGTTTATTTAATATTAGAAAGATTAGGATTTTACCATTTTAAAACAATTAAAAAGTCTCGAATTAGTTGGAAATATGATTTAATGACAATTTCGTTTGATGTTGTTGAAAATTTAGGACAATTTTTAGAGATTGAATTATTACAGGCAGAAAAAAGTTTGGACATTGAGTTTATCAGGAAGAAAATTATTTCTATGGTAAAAGATTTAATACCAGATTGGGATGGCAAAGAAGAAAGAAAATCCTATCTCGAACTACTTATATTAAAAGAAAAATTTAAGGAGTAATTTACATATTGCTGCCAGACTCATTTTTGCCCTATATCCAAAGGTGGCGAGAAATCTATGGTTTTGAAAAAACAGAATCTATAATTCAAAATTTAAACATGAAAGATAAAAGATTTATAATACCAAACATATTAAAAATTTCATCAAACCAATTATTTTCTTCAATAGAAAAACGAGGTTTTATTTTACGAGAAACAAAAATGTTTAATGCGTTTTTGATTGAAAAAGCGCCGTATAATATTGTCTCTACACCAGAATATTTGTCAGGTTTTTTTTCAATCCATGCTTTAACTTCTATCATTCCTCCATTTAGCCTTGAACTACAAAAAGATGATTTAGTAATTGATATGGCTGCTGCTCCAGGAATTAAAACGAGTTTATTAGCCCAAAAATTAAGGAATCGGGGAATTATTATTGCAATTGAAAAATCTAAAGCACGAATCCCAGCGTTAAGAGCTAATATTTCACGATTAGGTATCAAGAATACAATAATCCTTTTTTTAGATTCTATGAACCTTTCTTTTAAAGATATAATGGCTGATCATATTTTGTTAGATGCACCATGTTCAGGGACAGGACTAAAACTAGAAAAAAATAAACGCTCTTCCCCTCGTAAAATGAAAGATATCCTTCGAAATACGATAATACAAAAGAGCCTTCTTGAGGTAGGGTGGAACCATCTTAAACCAGGAGGAACTTTAGTTTACTCTACTTGCAGCTTAGAACCAGAAGAAGGAGAAATTCAAATCCATAACTTCTTAAACAGACATATTAATGAGGTAGAAGTTTTACCCATTTCTTTTGAGATTGGAATTGCAGGGAATCAAATTAATTGGAAATTTCCACTCGATTCTCAACTTTCTAAAACAAAACGTATTTTCCCTGATATTGGATTTGATGGCTTTTTTGTTGCTCTCTTAAGGAAGGTTGTTTCATGAATTCTTTTGAGATAATAAGTGATGATGAAAAAAACCTTGTTAAAGAGGTTATTTCTATTTTATTAGAAAATAATGAATTTGAATCTCTTTTAGAACAATACCAGCTTCTCAAAATAGAACATCACCGGATAGAAGTCTATTTAATCCCTTTAGACTTCATTCCATTAATTAGTTTGATTCAAATTTATTTGAAAGAAAATCAAATTATTCAAATTGGTGGAAAATTAGGGTTCTTTATTAATGAGAATTTTTTTATTGGAATTGAATCACTTTCATATTTAGCTCCTCTTACAGATCGAAAACTAATTTTAAATCCACGAGAAACGACCAAATTTTTATATGGGGAAAGTTTCGAAGTTGAAGATCAAAATAAAAGCATTTCCTATTTAAATTCTCCAATAATTGTATGTTCAGATACGAATATACCAATAGGATTGGGGATATTGAGATTAAATGATAATATGCTCTTTTTGAAGAACCTTGTTGATGTTGGTATTTATCTTCGTTCTGAAAAATCTGCATTTCAAATAGGAAAATAAATAATACCTATTTAAATGACTTTATTCACTGCAAACTCAATCAAGAGTAATTCTAAGAGGATTTACAATCATTCAAATCTCTTTCTAGATGTTTATATTAAATATTTCATTCATTTAAAATAAATAAACTCATTTACAACCCTTATAGGAGACGAATCAGGTAAATTTGTTAACCATTCAAGGAATTCAAGATGAGAAGTAAAGCCCATATATTCAATGAAATCATTTTTTGTCATTCTATCAACTCGCTTCATTAATTTCTTTAGCTTAAACTGATAATCTATCTTTTCAGTACCTCCGTTAATAATCTCAACTTCATTTTCTGAAAGTTCAATGACAGAATAGGTTTCTTGAGATTTCACTGAGGATTCTTGCTTATTATAAGGAGGAAATGCGTCTTTATCCTCAAAAATAACGGTATCTTCCGATCCAACCATAAGAAGATTTTTTCCACTTTTTTCTTTACTTCGAGTTAGAAGGAGAGAGGGATTATCATCATGTGCTAATACATTGGACATTCGAAATTCATAATAATTATTAAATTTTGTTTGTAATTCCATCATACGATTTAAATCTTCAAGAATTTCGTGTTCATTTCCTTCAGTCACATTAAATCCAAACAGTTTCATAATCATACCTTTTGGTGTCTCTAAAGCAGAAACAAAGGGCATATTTAAAACAAAATATTTTCCATCTAAATTAAGTTCAGTTGACGAAATAAAGGGCATTTTAATACTGAAATATTTAGCAGGGTCCTCTCGGCCCTCTATATTTCTTTTTATATCTATTGCTTGAATAGATCCTATTTTAATTAGTTGAGAATTAGGTTCATCAATTACTTTAATCCCTGGAAAATTAAATTCATGTTTTTTTCCAGCAGTTCGAATCTGATACTTTCCTTTAATCATATTCAGATTCTCTTCAACTTTGATCAAACCTCTTGTTTGAAATTCTTCTTTGAAATTTTTTAAAGAATTTTCGAGTTCAGTCATAAATTCCTCCTTAGAAGAAAGACCTTGATAATATTGAGATAAATTGAGATTAGAAAAAGGTTTTAATTTTATTCTTTTAGTTAAATCATTCCATTCTTTTATTGTTAACAATAATGTTGCTCGTTCTTTTGTTTCTTGTTTAAACCTGCCTAAAGAGTCTTTAGTCCGAAGTGACATATTTCCAATAACTTCTATTGTAACTAAATCGTCATATTTAGTTAAAGGAATGACTAAAGAATTAGAGCTGGCGAAAAGCTTTGATGACTGCTTATTAAGTAATTCTACACCTTTTTTGGCCTCATAAAAATCCTCAGGGGTGTGAAACTTTAAAGAATTCAACTTTTGTGAAATTTCTTTTGATTTTGCTATTGATCTAGCAAGGAGTTTTTCTTCAATAGGAAGATCTTGATCTCTTATTATTAATAGAATCAGAGCTGAAACTAAAAGTAGGGGGATTAATATATCCCAAATCTCAAAAGTTAATTTTTGGAAAATTATATCAAGTAAAAATAGTGAAAGACTCGCTCCCAAAGCATTATCTCGAAGATTAATAATTGAATTTCGTCTAATTACAGATTTATGAAGAGTGTCATATGAATAAGGTAACAATGAAACACCTAAATAGCAAATAAAAACGAAAAAAAGATATTCTTCCCATGGAAGAGTAAGACCTATTAGTTCTTCCTTTAAAACACCCAGTGAAATAAACAGGTATAGGGCTAATCCAATTAACCAAAATCCTCGTACAAGACTAAATAAAAACGCTTGATAACCTACAATGCCATAATCTAATAGCAATGTAAAATGCAATTGATTGAGAAAAATTGCGAACAAAAATGTTGTTAGGATAATGATACTTTCAAATTCTAAGTATGAAACTTCAAATGGTAGTAAAAATGGGAGATTAACCTCACGATTACTTGTGAAAAAGATTATTAGAAAATAGATGAAGAAAACTTTAATCACTGATCCATATAAAGAGAACTCACGATCTTCCCTTTTTTTTACCAGATTGTTTATAATAAGAAAAAGAATGGTAAAAATGAAGAATCCAAATCGTAATAGAGGAGCTTGCTTAAAGAAAATAGAAGTAGAAAACCAAAAGACCAAAGAAATTAAATATAACTTATCAATTGTTCCGTGAGGCTGTAAAAACTCACGAACGGCTCTGGTTGAATATTTATTCATATAATGGGATGTATCAAAGCTAGGGATACTCATGGTTAACCCTTTTGATTATAATACAGAACATAGTACAACTTGTTTGTTTAACAGAAATGCTACTAATAATACTTTTTAGAGTGGCAATTAAAAATCTATCTTTGCCAGAAAGGTTGAGAGATTTGTAAAGGTTGATAAAGCATAATATTCTTTATTTTCATTTAAATAGAATTTCAATGTAAAAGAGAACGAAATTAAGAAAACTAGAAATATAAAGAGGAAATGGTGGTGAATACTCATCCCATCTTTTTGTAAAACGGGATTAGAGTATTTTAAGCATCATGTCATGAGTAATCCAGCTTTTGTTATCCCCTGAGTGGTTGCCCTCTAAGGGGGTTCTGACATCTACCTCAGCGCGTCTCCCATGGTTTTCGTTCTTGAAAACCAATCTCGCTTGCATTCCCTGCGGTTGCTCGTCTCATCGTTTCCTGTTTCGTCCTCTGGTGATTAACTTACGTACTGTTGCCAGTGGTGTCTCACCATCCTTGCCATAGAAAACAGGGCGTGTCGTTTCTGTTCCAGTGCCCAAGCTCTCGCTTGACAGGAGCTTTCCTTTTATAAAGGTATCCCCTGTGCAGGTTTTTACGAATGGCTGGAATTTCCTCAGGTTCCTATCAAAGAACCCGGAGTCAGTCTTTGACTTGATCCACCATTTTTTTTAGATAATTATTCCTTTTTGAACTTTATTATTTTTAAACCAATGGGAAGATTTTTTCAGAACTATTTATCATCATTTTTCCAATAAAAAAATTTACAGAGGACGACTAAGTTATCCGGTTTTATGGCTGAAAGTTCTTTAATTAAACACATTCTCGCTTTATTTGGTAATTTAATTTTCAGAGCTTGATGAAAATATGCGAATAGTCGTATTAAATCCAGATAAGTGTAAACCCAAACGCTGTGTTAAGGAGTGTCGAGGTTCCTGTCCTGTTGTACGATCTGGAACCGAAATGTTTGAGTTTACTACCCCAACATCTCAACCTATCATTCATGAACAATTTTGTACAGGATGTGGTATCTGTGCTCGTACTTGTCGATTTCATGCTTTAACGATAATTAATACCCCAGAACGTTTAGACGAGGATCTTACACATCGTTTTGGCCCTAATGGATTTACATTATTTCGTTTACCGATTATCAAATCTAATAGCGTTAATGGGTTAGTGGGACAAAATGGAATTGGGAAATCAACAGCTCTCAAAATTTTAGCTGGTGATATTATTCCAAATTTTGGTGAACCTAATTCTGAAGCATCTTGGGAGCGTGTATATGATGTTTATAAAGGAACGGATCTTCAAAACTATTTTGGACGAATTATTGATAAACAAATTCGCTGTATTCGTAAACCTCAATACATCGACAACATAACAATCCAGATTAAGGGAACTGTTCAAGAAACGCTTAGTCGATTAAATGAAAGGGGCGTTTTAGATGAAATTAAAATAAATTTAGCCTTAGAAAAAATCTGGGACCGAGAAATAAGAATCTTGTCTGGTGGTGAATTACAAAAATTTGCTGTTGCAGTCGCACTAGCTCGAGATGCAGACGTATATCTTTTTGATGAACCTTCTTCCTATTTAGATATTAATGAACGATTACGTGTTGGAAAGGCAATTCGTAGCTTAGTAGATTATAAAAAAACCGTAATTCTAGTTGAACACGATTTAGCTGTATTGGATTACTTATCTGATTATGTTACTACGTTTTATGGTTCACCATCATCATACGGAGTCGTTTCACAACCTTATACTGAAAAAGAAGGTATTAATATATTTTTAGATGGATTTATACCATCAGAAAATATGCGTTTTCGGGATTATTCTATTATAATTCAAAAATCCTCTGTTCGTGAAGAAAATCTTACAACGAGTCCTCTTCTTTTATATGATAATATATCCAAAACTTATGATGTAAGTAATTTTACTTTAGATGTTCGTAAAGGAACCATCCAGAAAAGTGAAGTTATTGGAATTCTCGGACCTAACGGAATTGGAAAAACTACATTTATAAAAATGTTAGCAGGTCTCGAATCTCCAACTAAAGGCACCGTTGCGCAAACTAGTCTTCAAAATGGCCAAATGACCGAAAAAAAGACAACAGAGGAGAAAGAACCAAAATTAAAAGTTGCCTATAAACCTCAATATATCAACTCAGAAAGCGAATTACCTGTTCAAACCTATTTACTTCAATCTACTGGCTCAATTTCAGCAACTCCTCAATTCAAAACCGATTATATACGTCCATTTAACCTAGAAGAGTTACTTGAACAACCTTTAAAATTTTTAAGCGGTGGAGAACTACAAAAAGTCTCCATTATCAGTACTTTAGCTAAAGAGGCTGATTTATACCTTCTTGATGAACCTTCAGCTTTTTTATCAATTGAAGACCGATTAACTGCCGCAAAAATGATTCGGAAAGCTGTTCAATCCCGAAATTCAGCAGCTTTTGTAGTTGAACATGATATTGTCTTTCAAGATTATGTAAGTGATCGAATAATAGTTTTTTTAGGAGAATCAGGTATATATGGAAAAGCTTATGCTCCCTCCTCTGTTCGTCTTGGGATGAATAGATTTCTTGGAAATGTGCAGATTACATTTCGCCGTGATCCACGATCTGGACGCCCTCGAGTGAATAAGTTTGATTCCAAACTAGATCGCCAACAAAAAAATCAAGGCGAATATTATTATGAAAAATAACTCTTCCCTTTCAAAAAATATAACGGTGTATTATACATCCCAATGTGACCCTAAAAAATGTTCTAGTTTAAAAGTTTGGCGATTATATAAACAAGGAAGATTTAAACAATTAAAAGGTTTAAATTTAGTTAAAAATCCCGCTAAAATTCCACGATTCTCAATCATTTTAAACCCCATGAGTCCTCGTACTCTTTGTATAAGTGACCAACCTATTTTCTTACGTTCGGGTATAACAGTACTTGATTGTTCATGGAACCAAGCAGAATCTATTTTTAACCTTAAATTTTCAAATTCTAGAAGATTACCTACTCTTTTAGCAGCTAATCCTGTGAATTATGGAAAACCAGCTAAATTAAGCAGTGTTGAAGCTCTTTCCGCAGCTTTTATTCTGTTGGACTATGTAAAAATGGCTGAGGATATTCTATCTGTATTTAATTGGGGAATTCAATTTCTTACTCTGAATGCTAACCTATTAAACAATTATAAAAAGTGTCACACAGAAGAGGACATGATAAAATATGAGCGGGAATATTTCCCTTCTCTCTCCTCTAATGTCTGATTTCATGATAATCGGACATTCATAGAAATCTAAATGAATTACGTTAATATGAGCATATTTACACCATTTATAAAAAATTAAGTTTTTTTCTAGGAGATTAAGCCCTTTGACTGAAAAGAAACCGCCTGAAATTACATTACTAGGTGTTAAACAGTCGAAGATCGGAAATAAGTTTCTCTATCTTGGTGAAACCTCAGAATGCTCTGATTGTCGGTTACGTGGAGCTTGTTTAAAGCTTGAAGAAAACCATATATATGAGGTTTCAGGTATTCGAGAGACCATTCATCAGTGTAATATTTTTGAAGAAGGAGTAAAGACTGTAGAAATCTTTGAATCCTCTTATTTGGTCACAACAGGAGCAAAATTAGCTGTTGAAGGTGCTATTATCACTTTTACTCCTAGAAAATGTGAGTTAATTTCTTGTCCTTATTATCAACATAATTGCTGCCCAGAATACCTTCAAGATGGTGAAAAACTGAAAATTATAAATATCTTGGATAAATCAATTGATTGCAATCAGGAATATCGATTGAAGATGGTTAAAGTTAACCGACTTAATAATAAGAAAGAATAAAAATCTATTAAAGATCAAGAGGGAATAGAATGCCTATTGCTGAAAATGATTGGATAAAAATCGATTATATCGGTCGCCTCAAAGAAAACGCAAAGGTCTTTGATACAACATTAGAAGACATTGCTCGTTCTGAGGCAATCTTTGATGAAAAACGAAAATATGAACCAATGTTATGTCGTGCTGGTGATGAGAAGTTTTTAATACCGGGTCTTGCGAAGAAATTAGTTGGATTAGAAATTAATAAGACACAAACTTTTGAAATACCTACGAAAGAAGCGTACGGAGAAAGAGAAAGTGGAAAAATTGAAATGGTTCCTACAAAAAAATTACGTAACGCTAAAATAGACCCCCGAGTAGGTGCATTAATACAATTTCAAGGTAAATATGGAAAAATCATCTTTGTAGGTGGAGGAAGAACTCGTGTTGATTTTAATCATCCCTTAGCAGGAAAAGACCTTAGTTTTGATGTCACTGTAGTTGAGCAAATTAATGATGCTTCCCAAATTCAAAAAGAAATAATCTCACGTCGTTTTCCAAGTGTGAATATGGAAGACATAAAGGTAGAAACTTCAAACGATTTAGAAATAATTACCATTACATTACCGAATTATTTAATTTTCATGGAAGGTCTAGCAATATCAAAATATACACTCGCTTCTGATTTACGTGATTATTTAGAGTTTAAAGAAGTGCGATTCCTTGATATTTTTGATTATAGAGAGAAAGAACCAAAAGAAGAGGAACTTAAAGAAGATAATTCGAAATCAAAGGAATCTAAATAATTTAAAACAGTATTAAATCTTTTATTGGAGCATAAAAATCATAAAAAGGAAAATTGGGAAACTCTGTTAGTTTATGTAGATTTCAGTATCGGAGTATATTTTTTTGTCCATTTAAATTTACGTGGATCACGTTTGAAATCGATTAATGAACGACGACACTTTCTACTACAAAATCGCGCTACTTGGCCATTTCGTCTTACAAATGATATCCCAGTTCCAGGTTCTATATCATGACCACAAAATCCACATTGAAATATACGAACCATTGTAATCACCTATTAATATCTTTATGGGCGCTTCAGATTCCGTGCTTCACGTTCTGTTTCTCGAAGCATTAAAGTGTCTCCTTTTCTGACTGGTCCTTTAACATTTCTGACAATAATCCGTCCTCGGTCTCTTCCTTCAAGAACACGGACACGAACTTGAGTGATCTCACCTGTTACGCCCGTTCGTCCAATGATTTGGAGGACTTCTGATGGGATCGAGATTTCCTCTTCACTCATCTAAAAATACACCTCTAAATCCCTGCAAGTTCTTTCACTCGTGCAGCTAGATTATCAATTTTAGCTTTTGCCTCACCTTCACGGTAAATAGCACAGCTTGCAGTTTTAACACCAAGATTACATGCTTTTCCTAAATTCTCTTTTGTGCTAACATAAATATAAGGAATTTTCTTATCCTTACAAAGAAGAGGTAGATGAGCTACAATCTCGGGTGGATCAACATCTAGCGCAATAAAAACGAGCTTTGCTTCGCCGCGTTCGATACTTTTTGTAGTTTCATTAGTACCTTTCCGAATATTGGTCGGATCATTACTAACTGTTTCCAAAATACCTAACGCATCATTTTCTAATCCTTCGGGTTGTTCATAATTAACATAGAATGGTTTACTCATAACATTACGACCTCCAGGGTCTTAATTCAGATTGAATAGTCATACCCAATCCTAGGTCAGGTTTAGCTTCACAATATGCAATTTTAGTTCATAAAGAAACACGAATTACTGTGAAGACTCCAATTCTTGCTCATAAAAATTGATTTGATAAATCTATTCGTAAGCCTTCTTAAGAAATAAAGAGAATATAACTTGATAATTTATTAAATTTATGAATAATTGTGTCAGTGAAGATGATTTCATTTTGAAAAAAGATACTTTAAGCTCATCGATTAAGAAATTCTTTGGGATCGATTCCATAAAGTCGTAAGTTCTCAGCAGTTTTCCCAGTAATCAATAAAGGTGCTTTTTTTAACTCACCAAGGTTTTTACTTCCAGTTAAAAAACAACATAACCGTAATTGATATTCTATTTCGCGAACAAGTTGTACAACAGGCTCTGAAGAATTAAATTGGGTGGCAAATAAAAAGGGAATAGCCATTCCAGCCACATCTGCACCTAATGCAAGCAACTTCCCAACATCTAGTCCATTTCTAACCCCTCCAGAACCAATAATTACTCCTTTGAAATATCTTGTGGCCAAAACAGTACTTAAAGCAGTTGGTATCCCCCAATCCCAGAAAACTTCACCTGTTCTTTTCAGAATAGAAGAATTAGCTCGAATAGACTCAACACCAGCCCACGAGGTTCCTCCAACACCCTGTATATCAATTCCACTAAACTTCATATTTTGAATATCATTAATATCGGAGAGACTAAATCCTGATCCCACTTCTTTAGCTATTACAGGAGTTCTAGTATTTTTGATGATATTAGATATTTTAGAATGTAAATTACTTAAATTTGTATCCCCTTCTATCTGGATTGCCTCTTGTAATGGGTTAAAATGGATAGCAACAGCATTTGCCTCAATCATATCAATAATTTCTTCAAATTCTTCTTTTGAAAGCCCAAGAGCAATTTGTCCTGAACCAATGTTACCAATTATTAATGAATTGGGAGCATTTTTACGAACTATTTCAAAGGATTCCCTTAAATTAGAATCCTCTAGAGCTGCACGTTGACTTCCAACCCCCATTCCAATTTTTGTTTCATCCACAGCTTCTGACAGATAATAATTGAGTTTAGAAGCAAAATTATGCCCTCCAGTCATACCAGAAATAATTAGGGGGATGTCTAATTTTTTCTTAAAAATCTCAACTGAAAGATCAATATCTGTCAAATTTAGATCAGTAATAGCTTTATGTACAAAAGATATATCATTTAATCCTGTTTTAACTGAACGAGCTTGTACATCGTTTTCCAAGCAAATTTGAAGATGTGCTAATTTTCGATTAGAGGTAACAAGATCTTTTTCCTCTTGTTCTTGAATAGAAGTTTTATAAGGTACTTCCATGCATTTCTCTCTCATTATATTAGATATTAGGAATTAATAGCCTATAAAATGTTAGGGATTATTAATATTGCATTCCTAATCATTATTCCATCTTTGATAGAAATCATTAGATATTTCCAGAATGTCTAAAACCTTTCCTGTAATAAAATCAAAAAGATCCTGTATTTCTACAGGCTTATGGTAGAATCCTGGACTCAACGGAAGTATTATTGCTCCATATGTAGCAAGTTTTGCCAAATTATTGACACATGGAGGGCTTAAAGGAGTTTCACGAAGAGCAATGACTAATTTACGTTTCATTTTCAGCATATTATCTGCTGCACGAGTTATTAAATCTCCTGTATGACCATTTGCTATGTTACTTACAGTTTTAACAGTGGCAGGAATAATAACCATGCCATCAACCAAAAAAGAACTGCTAGAAATTGATACACTCATATCATTATAATCATAAATCTTAAAAGCTAATTCTTTGATTTGAGAAACGGAAAAATTTGTTTCACTGTGAAGTACATATTCAGCCCATTCACTCAAAATGACATGGGTCTCAACGTTTGAAGATTTTAGTGCTTTTAAAACTTCAATCCCATAATTAATTCCAGATGCACCAGTTAGAGCTATTATGATCTTTTTTGTCATAATAATCCCTCGTGTTATTTATATTAATCCAAAGTAACTTTTTAATAAACAATCAGCTAAATTAAACCTTTCTATTTCGTTTTATTTTGATTATTAGCTCCAAGAGATTGTATTATTGAAACTAATCTTTTTCTATTCGAATTCCTTCCATAGTTAAATCAATATTAATTATTCTTATACCGTGTTGTTCCCATTCACTAAGTACAGTTTTGGCAATTTTTTTATCAAAACTCACCCCAATACTACAATCTCCACCTCCTGCACCAGAAAACTTTGCTACTGCTCCATATCTTGAAGCTATTGAGCTCATGAGTTGATGGGGTTGAATTTCTAAGTGACATGAGCATGCTAAACTTAATTCCTCCAAAAGAATTCGATTTTTATCTAACAAAGCAATGATTTTCTCTGGTTTAGAAGATGTTTGAAATTCTTCTATTAGATCTTCTGTAACTTTTTTAATTGCTGAAATAATAGCTTGATATGAATCTAAATTAGTTTTCCGAAATTTTTTCATTTCACAAACTAATTTTCGAGTTGACGCACTTACACCAGTAAAACCAACCATTAATTCTAAATTTTTAGGTATTTTAATATTCCAATGCTCTAAAATGGGCCATTTCGAATAAAGTACATCTAAAAGGGATTTTTTAGATAACTCTTGTTGTAACCATTCTGGATCGAACCTTTTGTAAACCAAAGCTCCACCAAAAGTAGAAGCTGCAACATCAAATCCTGAACCTAATTTCCCCTGTCCATAATAATGAGCTATGATACCTAACTTGAAAAGTAATTCTTTATCTCGGAATGAAAAATTAAACGCATTATGAAAATATAAGATTGAACCAATTATCGCAATAACAGCCGCAGCACTACTTCCAAATCCAACTTTCATCTCATTATTTCCCTCTCCTTTCACTGTTTCAATATCTGTAGTTGAAAATAATTTGAAAGGTTTAAAAGGTATATTTTTTTCTTGTAGATATTTGAAGGCTGTTTCTATCGATAAACGAGTAAAATCAAGATGGGGATTATCTATATCAAATTTGATACCCTGTTTAGAAACTTCTACCCTAGAATTAATTTTAAAATCCTCAAGAATGACTTGAAAAAATTCAGAAGCTTCAATTGATACTTTAACACGTTGATCAACAGCTAAAACAATGCAAGGTACGTTTTTTTCTAGAACACTCCATTCTCCTGAGAGCATAAGTTTTCCAGGAGCAGAGAGAGTAATCATAATATCACCTTACTATCATTAAAATAAATGTTCGTCAATTAAATGCGCTTTATTTCCTGGGTGACAAACAAACCATTCTTGAACCAAGTTTTGGTGTTTTATTCGTTCAATAATCTTGGAAATTTCTGATTTGAGACATAGAATTTTAACTTGAGGCCCTGCATCCATTGTAAAATAGCATTCAGTACCCTCTTCACGAAGAGCTATGATTTCCTTCATTAAAGCAATTGAACCAGATTCCCAATACAGAATTGGAGGTTTCGTTGTGTGCATCGTTGCGTGCATCTTAAGTGCATTATTCTCCATTATTTCCCCTAATAGAGAAAAATTTTTCTCTATGATTGCCTCTTCAACTATTTCTAGATCATATTGAATTGTATCCAACCATGCTTTATAAAAAGGAGATGTGGAAATTGTTTGTTTCATTCCTGCTCTTGAAGAAACTTTTTTTTCCTCAGTAGAGACGATTGTAACAATCATCGTTAATTCTGGCCAATATTCAGGATCTGCGATGGTTTCAGCATAGCTATCAGATCCATCAGGGTTTTCTCCACGATTCCATTTAACAAAACCTCCTCCAATACTACGTGCAGCACTTCCACTCCCACGTCTTGCAAAAATACTTAATTCTTTAGGCCCCAAGGTGAGTTTTAATGAAGCGCTAGCAGCAATTGTTAAAGCAGCAAAACCTGAAGCTGAACTAGCAAGACCTGCTTTTTTTGGAAAATTACTTTTACTAACTACTTTGGCAAAAGCATGTGAATGAGAATATTCTCTGAAAAGATCAAGATGATTTACTACTCTTTCAAATTCTTCTTCTTTGATAATTTTATCATTGATTATTACTTCATCACTATTATACATTTCAGAAAATTCTACAGTAGTAGTTGTATGTAATTTATCCAAAGTCATGGAGATACTAGAATTTTGAGGTAGTATTAAATATTCGTTCCTTTTTCCCCAATACTTTATCAATGCAATATTTGCATGAGCAATTGCGGTTTTTTTCATCATCCTTTTCCTAATTCTAATTATTTACCTGTCAATTAACAAATGATCTAATAAAATCTCATAATAAGAAAAACATAATTTTTGATAAAATAAGTCGAAAGAGAGAGGAAGAAATAGAATGAAAAAAATGAAGAGGGGAGAAGTATTTTATAAATTATGCTAATTAAAATGTCTCGACAGTGGCATTATCAGCGTCTAGGATTACTTTCATTCCTGTGGTAATTTTTGATGTATCTATTTGATCTACACAAGGGATATCTCCAATAATACAGCCAACAGCTACTATTGCTTCACAATCGTTTAAAATCAATCCTTTAGGTCCTTTATCAGTCATAGCCATTTGATAAAGAACATAAGATCCAACGGTTGAACCTTTTCCTGTTGGGAAAACCAATATCTTGTTAGTAATACTTTTTCCTTCTAATTCATGACCTTTTTCAACAACTGTACCTGTTTCAGGATCAACACCACCATAAAAAGAGATACTGGAGGTTGTAACAAGAGCCTCTCCTTCAACTTTTCCCTTATATATCTTTCTTCCAGTAAGTTTCATAATTTCAGAGCCTCCTCTAAACATTCATCCATTGACATGAGCTTAACAGAAAATTTATTCCGACCAGATCCGTAATAACACATTTTTGCGGAATCTGAAGCCAATCCATGAAATCTGCCTTTTATAGGAGCAACAACACAACACGTATCAGCAGCTATTTTCGCACCAGAATCTTCTATCATTTTAGTAAAACCCATTCGATCAGCAATCTGCTTGGTTGGGCGTGCAGTTGTAATCCAGACCTCTTTTTTAGGATTTACCTTTTTTCCTTCTAATTTTTTAGCAATATATTCAAGCTCTGCAAGAGAAGCATGGGGACAACCTAAGCTGATAAAATCTATCTCTGTATCTTCATCTAATTCGCTTAAAGCTTTGTTTAAATCTTCATTGGTTATTTCTACAGTCTCTTCGGGCATTTTCTGAACTTTTTCAGGAGTAATTCCTTCCATATGAAAGAGAGCAACACCACCGTAGGTAGCATAGGAAGCACAAAAAGATTTCAACTCTTCAACTGATGCTTTAGGAATTCCAGTAATATATGTGATTTTTGACCCCAATTTGTCTCCTAATACTTTACCAAGTGCACCAAATTGATACGTACCTTGTACCGCTGCTTTTATATTTACACGAACATCAGGTTGACGATTTTCTTCTAAATGAAATCCATATTCAGGAGTTTTCCCAACTAAAGCAGCAGCTAAAGCACTAGGGCCACCTTCACGGTTTGTACGGGCACCAATAACTGAATTTGCAAAACAGACTGCACTGCTTTCAGACCATGCAATATGTTCACCAAAGTGGGGAAGATTGCCATAAAGATAGGGGGTACAAGAACAGGTTGTAATAATGCCCATTTTACCGAATGCGTCAACAACACGAATTTGGTTTTTAGCAAATTCCTCACTGATAGCTAATTTGCGCCATTCCTCAAGGTCCATGCCTGCAGGATTTAAAGTTGTTAGTATCTTAACCTTTCCATCTCTTGCCATCTCATCTAGCCACTTTAAACCTGGTTCATTTAAGTTTGCATAGCTTACCCCAGCAACTTGAACTGAAGTGATATCGATTAATCGTTTTGCGCCATAAATTTCCCCTAGAGTAACTAAAATTTCCATTGCCTTCTGAGTTGCCTTCCCAAATTTCCCCGCTGCCATTTCTTGTTCTTCAGGTGTTAATTCCATAATAAAACCTCCATATTTATTCAATATAATCTTTCAAATCCACTTTTGGAAACTCTGCCTTTGCAAAACCTTTTCCTTCAGTCTTTAAGGGAGCCGTTAAATCAAATCCAACTTTATTTGTGATTTTAGTTCCTGCTTCAGCACTTGGATCAAGACTTGATCCGGGTTCTCTACCAATGTCAACTAGATCACGATCTGCTTGGAATCGAGTAGCCATGGCCCATTCGACTTCTAGGGGGTCATAAATATTTATATCCTTGTCTACCACAAATACGTGTTTACAGCTTTTATGACCTTCAAATGCAGCACGTATAGCGGTTTTTCCATCTTCTTCTACCTTTTTATCAATTTTAACTATTGCATGTAACCAAGAAGAACCTCCAGGATTGACATTCACGTCTATGCATTGAACTCCGGCTTCATTCACTGACTTAAAGATAGTTGGTTCTCTGGGCATTCCCATCAAAACTTTATGTTCTAGAGCTCCTGGTAGAAGTGCTTGCCATATAGGATTCTTTCGATGGGTAATTTTACGCACTTCAAAAACAGGTTCTTCTCTGACTATGTCATAAGTCTCTGTAAGATCAATGAAAGGTCCTTCAGCTGCTCGTTCTTTCATAAAAACTTTTCCTTCTAGTACTACTTCACAATCGGCAGGGATTAATAGATCAAGTGTTTTAGCTTTTGTTACTTTCGTTGGAGCTAGTGCATTAGCTATTTCAAGTTCATTGATACCTGTTTTTACTGAAGTTGCAGCTGCTACGAGTACATTTGGAGTGTTACCAACGCAGTAAGCAGCTTCAACTTCTCCTGCTCTTTCTAGGAATTTATAAAAATCTCGTCCTTTTATTATTCGTGTACTCATTTTATTTGCAGTGTATTCCATTGCCCTATGAAAATCAAGATTTTGGCCAAATTCAGGATCTTTGGTCACTACTACAGCAGAAGAGATATAACGTCCCCCATCATTCTTATTATGTTTTAAAATAGGTAATTTCCCAAGATCTACTGTACCCATAATGACTTCTTGACAAGGAGGGCTTTTAATTTCTTCAGGTGGGCTCCGTTTATCAATTGCTTCTGTCAGCTTAGGAATAAGTTGTGCAGGAGTTATTTTAAAATAATTAGCAATGCTAATTTTTGTTGAAAAAATATTCCCTGCGACACGAAAATCTGGAAATCCTTTCACTTTCTCAAAGAGAAGAGGAGTGGGTTCAGCTGCCTTCAGAACTGCTGCTGCTTCTACATCAATACTAATTTCTTTTTTAATTTTGGTAATTGAACCAGTTGATTCAAGTTTATTCATGTATTCACGAAAATTCAAAAAAAATCACCTATACTCCGATTTTTGTTTTCCATGCAGAATAACCTGCATTCGTCAAAGCGTTGAAAACTTTATCTTGAAGTTCTTTTCCTGGGGTTAGAGCATTAATATTTCCTCCTCGCCCAGTCCCTGTAACTTTTGCCCCAAAAGCACCCGCATCGCGAGCAATTTTTACCATTTTATCTAAAACCTCATTTGATACAGTTAATTGTTGAAGGAGCTTATGGTTTTCATTCATTAACTTCCCAACAGTTTTAAGATCCATCTCCTCTAATGCTTTTCGAGCCTCAACAATTAATTTCTTATATTCGGTGATAATCCCATTAAACCATTCAGGGTTTTCCTCTTTTTTCTTACGAACATCAGCTACCACCACACTGGTGTTTGCAGTCATTCCAGAACTGGCTATTACCATTTCCACAGGTTTAGCTAGTTTAATTGTTTCCATTGTGTTGGATTCGCCTTCTAAATTCTTAACAAAATAGACCAATCCTCCAAAGGTAGAAGCTGTGTTATCAATTCCACTAGGTGTTCCATGGTAACCTTTTTCACCCTCATATGCTGCTTCATTAATCTTAGGATTTTCCCATCCCATTTTAAGTTCATCATTAATTGCTCGAGCTAAAGCTACACAACTAGCTGCAGAAGCCCCAACACCACTTGCACAAACTAAGTCTCCTCCAAGAGTAATGTTTACATGGTTTTTTTCTATATCCAACCCCATATAATCAAATACATTTTTGATAGAGACTTTTTGTTCATTATATTTTTTTTCTTTATAGCCTGGTACCTCTGGCCTATTATCGGATAATTCATAACCGCTACCTCTTGTTATTTTGATTTCTGCCAAAGTAGAATCGCCTATTGCCGAAGCCATAGCTGGTAGACCATAAACTACAAAATGTTCCCCGAATAGAATAGTTTTTCCAAATCCAGATCCTTTTCCCATTACTATTTTCTCCAAAATTTTTTCCATTCAGTATAATGGATTTATTAATACTTTTAACTTCTTTTTACTTTGAAGTCTATAAATCTTCTACTGGAAGACAAAGATCTCTGATTTCCTGATTCGCTAGCTAATCAGGTCTGATTTAGAAATAAAGCCCATTAAAATAATACAATATTAAATTAAAGTGATTTAAACAATAATAAAATTGATTAAAGCTAAATAAAGTTAAAATTTTTCCCAAATTCATTAATTTAAAACTAATTTATGATATTTCATACACTACAAGAAATTCTGACAATATTATATGAATAATAAAAAGAATATTGGAATTGATAAAATATGAAAACACTAAATGATATGTCTCTTGAGAATAAAGTTTGTTTAACTAGGGTGGACTTTAATAGTCCTCTCGATGATAAGAAGGAGTTACTAGATATAACTAGAATTAAAGCACACGCTGTAACTATTAAGTATATTGCAGATCATAAGGGGAAAGTTGTCATTATAGCACATCAAGGCAGATTAGGAAGTTCAGATTTTTGTACAATGAAACCTCATGCAAAAGCTCTCCAAGAGATACTTGGTTCTAAGTATTCAGTTAATTATATAGATAAAACACATGGATCTGAGGTAGAAGAACGTATTTTAAGGATGAAAGCAGGAGAGATTCTTATTCTAGAAAACGTCCGTACTTTAAAGAGTGAAACCGAGGATAAATCTCCAGAAGAACATTCTAAAAGTGAATATGTTAAAAGCTTAGCTAAAGTAGGAGACATATTCATAAATGATGCTTTTTCAGCAGCTCACCGTTCTCACGCAAGTCTAGTAGGATTCACTCCTCTTATGCCTTCTGTTGCAGGACACATCATGGCGGATGAAGTTAAAAACCTCCAGAGAGTAATTGATAATCCGAAAAAGCCGTGCGTCTTCATCTTAGGAGGTATAAAACCTGAAGATAGTTTTAAAGTTGCAAAATATGTTTTAAAAAATGATATTGCGACTTCTGTGCTTACCGGTGGTACTATTTCCCAAATTGTGATGATAGCCAAAGGGTTTGACTTGGGTAAACCTTCGATGGATTTTTTAATGAAAAAAGATTTGTTAAAATTTGTCGAGCCAGCAAAAGAATTGATTCGACAATACAAAAACAGATTGATAGCAAATTCCGACTTTGCTGTAAATGAGAATGGTCGAAGGGTGTATTCTATTAAGGAGTTACCATTAAAATCTCCTATCCTTGATATTGGTAATGAAACTATTCAAGATTTCTCTAAAATTATTGAGAATTCAGCTACATGTGTACTAAATGGTCCAATGGGAAAATTCGAGGAAAAAGGATTTGAAATCGGAACAATAGAGATATTCAAAGCGATGGAAAGATCTAAAGGATTTTCTCTTGCTGGTGGAGGACATAGTGTATCAGTAATTGAGAAAAATAATATTAAATTATCTTATGTGAGTACAGCTGGAGGTGCAATGATAAGTTTTCTCATGGGAGAACCATTACCAGCAATTTTAGCCTTATCGAACTAGTTAAAAAGTAATTTCCAAGAATTTTATAATATTGAATATAGAACTTAATGACAAAGAAATAAAAACAACTAATGAATTATTCACATAGAGTTACCAATACTATGGTGAAATTAATATGGCTGATCCAAAAGAGATTGAACAACTTCGTGAAGATTTAGAGCTTGTAACGAAAACCGCTAAGGTTCTTGCAACAAAACTAGAAAAGATAGCTCAGAATATTGATCAAATTTTCTCCACTTTAGATACTTTATCAACTCTTTCAAGTACTCAAACATCTATACCACCTCCAAAAGCCACAAAACCATCACCAACATCACAACCTACACCTCGTCCAAAACCACAACCATCCGCTACCGTTGATTTTCAAGCAGGAACTGATTCAAAAGCAACACGTTTACTTGATGATTTTTTATCAAAGTTACAAGTCCTTAATACAGGATCAGATATTTCAGAAGCCCTTTCTGGACTGAGAGATCAAGTCATGCAAGCTTCTTCAAAGGGTTTTCATCCAGCTTTTCATGAAATGGGGCGATATGCTAATCAGTTAAAAAATCAAGATATAATTCCTCCTGAAGAGAAAGAAGCTCTCATTGAAAAGGTTTATGATTGGAAAACACGACTAGTTGACTAAAATTCTTTCTAAAATCAGAAAATGGATTTTTTTCAGCCAGATCTAATATGTGATCCACATTTATTACAAAAGATTGCGTTTTGAGGGATTGAAGTCCCACAAGAAGGACATTTTTGGCGTGATAGAAAACTTTTACCTTGATTGAAGAATTTTTCTTTCTCTTGATCATTGCTTGATCTAAAAGCAGAATCACTAAACGGTGAAAATTTGGATAAAGGGGATTCTTTTGTTGTATCGATAGGAGGAGATCGAAAAATTGAATCCATTGAGGAAGTAGTTGAAGTTGTCTGATTTTCTATCCTTCTTGTAAGTTCATCAATACGAGTAGTTATTTGAGACATGAAAGGCATAAAAGGACAGTTATTTAAAATATTTCCACTGTTTTCATTCTGCGTAAGAGTCTGTTCTGGAGAAAAGGACTTGAATCCGATTTTTAATCCATCAGGATTTTCAGTAATAGCTATCCCTTGTTCTAATAGTCCACGAATGATTTCCTTTGCAGAATAAGCCCGACCTCGTATAATTATCTGTCCAGAAATATGGTCGAAACTACTATTCATGCGTACAATGAACCCCTGTAAAATATTGCTCTTTTCACTTCCACTTTGGGTATTACCCGAAAGTAAGAATCTACACTTAAAGGATAATCCCCTAGAATTATAAGAAACGTAATACGTAGATGTTATTTCTATAGGATAACTAAGAAGCTACTGTCTAATTAATTAGAGTATATTTCTATCTATTCTTAATACTCAATGCAATCTTTTTAATACGATTCATTTTTAGGAGATCTTATAAAGCTGTAATGTAGGGTATGTTCTAGTGTGTATCTAGTAAAGTTATCATTTTGAGGTGAAAAAATGCCAGCTGCATTTGTATTAGTCAATGCTGAAATTGGAAGCGAGGACGAAGTCCTTGAAGACTTGAAGAGCACTAAAGGTGTTGTTGGTGCTTGGATAGTTTATGGTGTTTACGACATTGTAGCAAAAATTGAAGCAGATACAATGGATGAACTTAAGGAAATCATTACTACCAATATCCGCGGACTAGAAAATGTCCGTTCAACCTTAACCATGATTGTTGTTGAAGGAGCAACCGAATAACCTCGTTTTTGGCTGGGATAACCGAAATAACAGATGATTATTGGCTCTCAGTCTTTAGTCTCCTTTATTTTTTTAATTGTTACACATAAATGTATCCGCTAATCAGTTGAAAATCATTTACAATGTCAATAAACTAGTTTAGCTAGATGAATTATCAAGATCGATCTTTTTAGATATATGTGATTCGTGTTTGACAATGAAAGAAATAATTAGGGGCGTATTGTGGTTACTTGGCACGGGATATGACTGTAATGCATACATTATTGAATCTGAGGGAAGTAACATTTTAATTGATTCAGGAATGGGTGATAAAATTATCCATGGGTTTGGAATAGAGGTAAAAAGCCTTCCACTTTTAAAAAAAGTGATTCAAGAAAGAAATATCAGTCGAGTGGTTCTTACACATGGCCATATAGATCATGTCGGAGGAATTATGGCACTTCAGTCTGAATTTGATCTCGAAATTATCACGAGCGATAGCGAAGCCAAATTTTTATCACAGGGTAAGGATTCGTATATTGATCCAATTCTTGGATCTTCTTGCAACTCTGTTATAATTTCGAAAACTGTAAAAGAAAGTGATATCATCAAGATAGGTAAATTCATGTTTAAGGTACTCTTAACACCTGGTCATACTGCGGGATCTATCTGTCTCTGGGATGACGCTCAAAAAATTTTAATTTCAGGGGATACAGTTTTTCCTCAGGGATCTTTTGGTAGAACTGATCTTCCATCTGGAAATAGTACTCAGCTAATTTTATCCTTAGAACGGTTAGCTAAACTCAAAGTAAATGTTTTATTACCTGGTCACATGTCTCCTCAAATTTCAGGTAGTAGCGATAGTATTTCTAATTCGATTCAGGAATCCTATAGATCTGCTAAAATTATGCTATCTTATTTTTGATATAATATTTTTACAAGTTTCTTCAATCGAATTAATATCATTATTTACCTCGATTATAGGAATATTTGGAAATAACTCAACAGCATCATAATATAGAATGTTCATTATTTCTACTTCAATATTAGACTCAATTTTGGCCTTTTTATACCCACGTTTAGCTAATCTTAGTCTTAAAATATCAATCTTACAATGTAGTATAATTATATAATTAAAATAGTTTTCTAAAGCTAAGATATCTCCTGATAAACATATTTTATCAGAATTTTTGATAATTGAGTTTAGAATTGGTATTAACAACTCATCATCAATTATTAAAGATTCTCTATCAATATCATAACCTAAAAAAGCTTTTTTTTCAAGAATGATTTCATTAACCTCAATATATTCCAAATTTAAAAGTTTTGATAATCTTTTAGCCACACTGGTTTTCCCTGTCCCAGAAGCTCCTGTAATGTAAAGTTTTAATGAAGTTTCATTAAATGTCAATACTAGTCAGTCCAGTGATCAATTTTCTTTAGTTTTATAATCATTATTTATTCTTGGTTTTATAGTTAATATCATTGATTTTAAGGTAAGAAACGTGGAATCAATAATCTCATTAATTGCAGAAAAACCATCTATTGCTAGGGCAATTGTACGTGCCTTTTCAATTGTATACAAATTAAAATTTAAAGGTGTTAAAGGCAAAACCCGGTATAATTATCGTTATGAGTGCTCTTTAGAAGAACATAAAATTGCATTTAAGATCAAAAATAATGATTATAGACTCCAAAAAGGAGATCGAATCATCATTTCTAGTGTTACCGGTCACATTCTGAATTATGATTATCCTCCTCCTTATGATAAAGAAACGAATTGGCAGAATACTGACCCTTTAGATATTGTAGATCTAGAACCTATTGAAATTCCTATTCGAGATGAATTAGCTGAGCATATTCGAGATATAGGAAAGGAGTCTAATCTAATTATAATTGCAACAGATTGGGATGGCCATGGGGAATCAATTGGACGACAGATCCTTGATATAGCAATTAGAGTAAATAATAAAATCCAACATGGAAGAATGCATTTTACAAGCACTAATCCAAGAATTTTAACACAAGCATTTGAAAACCAAACCACCCTTGATTGGGATTGGATTGCCCAAGTAGATTCTCTTAGAAAACAAGATTTACGAATGGGTTCTAGCCTTACACGATTTCTAACGGTTGGAGTGCAAGAAAGAGGAGTTCATAATAAAATGATCTCTTATGGACCGTGTCAAACTAGTGTATTATGGCTAATAACAAATAGATATCTTGAAAATCAACGTTTCATTCCTGAGAAGTTTTGGAAGATATCCTTAAAAATTTCAACAAAGGATGGTCCTTTATTTTTCGACTGGAAGGAAAATCCATCAACAAATGAAACTGAGGTTGATTCTCTTATCCAAGCATTAAAAACACAAGGATTAAAAGGAATAATATCTGATTATAATGAAGAATTTGGAACGATAAAACGACCGATTCCATTAGATACTGATACTCTTGAAGCGGAGTGCTCTTATTTTTTTAAAATCAGTCCTAAACTAGTTTCTGATATTTCTGAAAAACTTTATAATAATGGATTCATAACATATCCTCGAACGGAAAGCTCTTTTTATCTTGAGAAGGATTTAACAAACTTAGCTGAAAAATTCCTAAACCATGAAGATTTTGGAGAAGTTGCTCAAGAATGTATTCGATTAGGAGGGGTATTAGATCCAAGTAAAGGACGATTCACGAAAGATCATGAACCAATTAAACCTGTAAAGTCAGCCATCCTTTCGGATATCCAAAAAATTTTTGAAAAAACTCCAAGATTAATTAATAACGCATGGCGAATATATCAATATATCGTATGGCGTTTTTTAGCCACAATTCATTTAGATGCAAAAACAATCACCCAGTATATTATATTGAGGGCCATTGATGAAAATTTTATTTTAGAAGGAAGGAGAATTACAGATCAAGGATTTCTTAGTTTCTACACCTTTAGAACTGTTAATGAAAAGATATTTCCTGAATTAAAAAAAGGAACTTCATGGGTTATTGAACCTAATAAACATCAAGGGTTCACAATTCCACCCCCATTATGGACTGAATCGCAATTAATCAGAAAAATGGCTGAATTGAATTTAGGAACAGATGCTACACGTTCTTCACATATTGATACAGTTCAAAAGCGTCATTATACAGCTCTTAGAGGATCAAGACGAATCCTTGTTCCAACATCCTTAGGGACTGCATTATACTACATTCTATGTGAAAATGCCAAAGAACTAATTTTGCCAGAAATTCGTGGAAAGGTTGAATCATGGACTCAACAGATTCGTGATCATAAAAAAACAGCTGATGATGTTGATAAATTAGTGATTGAACTAACTTCTAGGGGGATTCAGAGAATGAAAGCCAACCAAGAAGAAATATTTAGAACTTTAATTGAAAGTATCAAAGAAATGACAGGATTAGGACAGATCTTTGGAACTTGCCCAGATTGTGATGGAAATTTGATATTACAAACAGGTAAGGAATCCTCTAGATTTTTAAGGTGCACAAATCCATTATGCAAAACAATTTTTCCTTTACCGAAGAAAGGAGATCTTATTTTGTTAGAAAATGAATCTTGCTTAATTTGTGATAGTGTACCATTATTAATTTCTTCAAATAAACATAATTGGATCATGTGTCCTATTTGTTGGACAAGAGAAGCATCAGATGATAAACCATGGTTTTGTAGCGATTGTAATAGACAAGAATGTCCGTTTTCAGGATCTTGGGTACCTCTAAAGAGTCAACAATTATTAGGACATTGTACTGATTGTGGAGGTAAAGTTTATATGAAATTCGACGATATTCGTACCCAAATTCATTGTGAGAAATGCGAAAGAGTTTGGAAAGGCCCTAATTTGCGTTCAGGAACTACAATTACTTCTAGTACTCCATGTACAAGATGTAACCAAAATACACTCCTTGTTGTTAAACGTGGACGAAAACCATATCGTCTTTGTGTCTTTTGTTCGTTATTTTTCTCTACGACTCAAGAAAAATAAACAAAAATATGATTAATTATAATTGAGACTATTTTTAAGTTAATCAAAAGGTAAATTTACTTTTTGATTTGAATTCAAAGCAGAATGATTTTAGAAATTATAGTGTTTCCACAATTTTATAAACTGAATAACATTAAATAATATCTAGAGTAAATAAGAAGATAATTAGAGCCGTTTCGATTTATACTTCTAATAATCTAATAAAGTTCGTTATAATCCTAATAAGAAAATTAAACTTTTGAAATCCAATCTTTATATATACGACGGTGGTTGCATATGAGTTCAAATGAAAAATTAAGTGGGCGAGACCCCGCTCCTTCCATCATTAGGTACTTAGTTATTGTTAGTGCATTTACAGCATTTTTAACTGGAATTGCTTTTATTCCTGCCATAGCAGGGTCTAGCTCTCAAGAAGGCGATTTTTACAGTCGAGCAATCCCCAGTTTCTTCTTAATTGGATGTCTAACTTTATTTGAATGGTTTATCCTTCGATACTCTCGGAAAATCATTGGACCCTATGGAATTGCATTAGGAATAGAATTCTTTAAATCAATAATGTTTAACATGGGAGCCTCGGTTTATCTTCAAACTGTAAGCGGAGCTTCTTCCACAACTTTTTTAATTCACCAACTTACCTCAATGATAACAATCTTTCTTCTAGCTTTAACCAAAATAGCACGAACACAGATAGAAGCCCTTGCGAAGAAAGATCTGAGTCGAAATTTATTGAATCTCCTTCCTACACTGTTGGTGGTTATGTTATTTCTAAGTACTTATATTACTGAAATCTCTGGACTTGGAACACCACGACAGCGAAGTAATTTTAATCCTTATACTGAACAAGATATCAATTGGTCAATGTTTAATACACCAACCTGGGATGCAACTTATCTACTAGAAAATCTTCTGGATCAATTCACAGCGGGACTAAGTGCTCCAGACACTCCTTTATTTAACGTAACCAGTGATGATCCAGTTGATCCTCAAGATCCTATTGTATACTGGCGTTTAGGTAGTTTATCTCAATATGAATATACTGATAAAGCTCCATATACCACTGATTGGAATCCAACTGATACAATAAAACGAATAATCTCCCCTTCACCAGTTGGAACGCCATATTCCACTTTAGTTCCATCTGCAGAACGGACAGCACGCTTTACAGTGCGTTTGCCATTGGATCACAATTCCTCAACTCCTGATTTTAGTGTACATCCAAATTTTCAGAATTTCCTTCCTACAACATGGAATGGGGAATACGGATCATTTATTGATGCTAATACATTTGAACTTTATGATAGTGTTGGAAATCCTCTTACAGTCATAACAAGACGTTCAAGAGAGATTGTCCCCTCAGCCTTCGCCACAGATATGCGTGGTATAGATGGTTATATTCAAGTAAGTGAAACTGCTCTAGAAGAGGGGCACTTTGATTATACCATGGATTATATGGCTCCTGATATTCAAACAACAGCTGCATTTTCTCTCTCTACCGATGCATATAATACAATTTTTGATCCCACTACATGGGCTAGTGTTCAAAATCTTTACATACAATTCCCTGATTTACCTTCAACCATCTATGTTGGAGGGGAAACACGTCCTTCTCAACCTACTGATAACTATTCGAATTGGGCTCCCACAGTTTCTCAACTAGCAAGAGACTGGGCACAACCAAGTCAAACAGTTTTTGGCCAAGCATATTATGTGATGCAACAACTTGGAAATGATTCAAAATTCCCTTTTGATGAAAGCATGTGGTTGGGAGAACAAGTTGTTGGACAACAAATGGCCCACCCCACAGAATATGAGGATTTTAATGAATGGTTTGTCAATCGAGAAGAAGGTGGAGTTTCTCTCCATTTTGCCTCTACTTACACGATGATTATGAGGTTACAGAATATCCCTAGCAGAGTAGTGATAGGTTATATTGGAGGGAATGATTCTGTTATTTACAGTCCATGGAGAGTAATTACTTCTCGCTTCCTTCATGCCTGGTCTGAAGTATTAGTCCCTATCGATCCCAATCCTCTCCTCCCTGGGGATGAATATGTTGAATGGGTAAGTTTTGACCCCCTTCTTATTTATTTAGCAAATCAATATGGCATTGATATCCCCCCAGATATAGTTCCACCATCTGGAGATGAGCAAACTCTCTTTATCAGATCGGATTATGATCTGGAAACAAAAGGAATATTTCAGGCACTTCAAGATCATCAATCAAATCCGTTGGATCCAATAATCGGACGAGTAACTGTAAATGATGGATTATTAGGAGACGGGGGATCAATTTCAAGTGGTACTACCATCACTCTTCGCACCCGTCTAATTAAAGTTCCTTCCCTCACCACTTGGTTACCTTATAGCGGAGCAAATATTACATTCTTTGTAGGAACTCAAGATGAAAATGCAAGTATCGAGGGAATTGTTCAGAACGGGCTTTTTCTTGGATATAAGCTGACTACCGGAGATGGAAGGGGAGAACATACATTCGTTACGAATGTTGCAGTTCATGGGATCCGAACTGTGAATTTCTATGCGATCTTTGAAATCTCTCCTGGTAATTATCGACTGGCACAATCTTGGACTTATAATCTTACTTTTTAGTAAATAAAACATTGTTTTATGGGGAAAGAAAGGAGTTTTCTTTCCCAAAATTTCAAATCTTTATGAATTATTCACAGATATCTAACTTCACCTTAATCATAAATAGATATAAATAAGCAAAAAAATTATCTTCAGCACCAGTTTAGTTCATATTCCTATCTCCCTCTTTTGATGAGGGAGTGGGAATGGAGTATCTAGAACGGAGAATGAATGAATATGTCAAAAGATAAAATTTACGGATATGGAATCTTCTTTTTAACAATTATATTTCTAATATTATATACCCTTTTCCTCCCAGTTCAGCAGTATTTTGGTTTAAATGATGGTGATCTACTTTATGACCTAGTAAACTCATTAAATCTTCTAAATACGACTCCATTGGATGCTATTTTATGGCCAGTCTATTTAGCAACGTTGATGATCGGATTTATAATAGCCTGGATCGGTATAACCATGGCTACCACTCCCCCTCCTGAACCTATCGATTTAGATGATCTTAATCTTGATGAAGAAGATCTTGAAGAAAATTCTTAATTAATTCACTAATTAATTATTTTCTCCTTTTTTTAAAAAAGGGTATTTTTAGCTCCTAGTCAATTTTATTTTGTTTAGATGCGAATTCATCTATCAGGGGGAAGGCCTATTAGATTATCTAAAAAGTTGGGAAAATATATAGCAAAGAAAAATAATAAAACTATAATTAAACCTGTACTGATTAATTGTTTATCGAAAAATAGTTTTTCGGCTTTTCTACAAATTTCTCCTTTATTTGAGACCAGAAATAGGTACCGAAATAGAGTGAAGGTAAACAATGGTAAGGAAAGGATGATAAATACTGTTTCGTTTGCGTGTCTTTCATTCAAATATATAAAGATTGCCAATAACTCTACAGCAATTACGGTAGCTAAGCTTTGATCAATTAGATCTTCTGTATATAATTTAAATACTCGTTTATGTTCTTTGGCGTTTTCTCCAAGGACAGTCATATCTCCTTTACGTTTTGCTAATGCTAAGAGCATAGCTGATGTAAAACATAAAGTTATTAACCAAGGGGAAATAGTAACTGAAATTAGAACGACGCCAGCCACAGCTCGCCAAACATAATTTACGGAAATAGTAATAATATCAACAAAAACATAATCTCTCAAAAAGAAAGAATAAAGTTGACTAGTAATGAATAAAGCTCCTAAGATTAAAATAAAGGCTATTTTAGAATCAACAGTTACTTGAGCTGATTCATAATCACCTTCTTCAGATATTCTTGAAAATAAATAGATAGGATCATATGTTTCGGGTATGAAAACGACTAATAAAGTCGTTGATGCTAATATTACTATCATTAGTAAAAGTCCCATTTGAATAGTGATAACTCCAGAAGGAAAAGGTCTATTTTTTTTGTCGGGATGGGATTTATCCTTCTCACGATCTTTAAAGTCATTGACAATATAATTTAATGATGAGATTAAACAGAGGGCTATAAAACCGATTAGAACAGGAATCCAAGTGTCAATTCGGAAAATATTACGAGAGAAAAACA
>NZ_CDLCQJ010000098.1:0-4377 GCF_975850365.1 Candidatus Hodarchaeum mangrovi
AAACTAAACAATATTATGAAATATTAAAGAATAGAGGTAAATTTATTCCGAAAGGCAGTTTTTACTAAAAAGGACTAAAAATAAACATCAATAATTATTAGAGGAGAAAGATATGGTATGACACCTACAGATAAAAAAATAATAGCACCAGACCTATCTAGTTTTACAGATAGAATGTATTGGTTGTTTAAGCAGGATAAAAATATCAGTTTCGTTGTTTTAAACACTATACCGCTCAAACTTAAGGAAAAAGAGCCATCAGTGGTAAGAGGACTTGTGCACTCCAGCGAATTTCAAGGAGATAATGGTGGTATACATCCTATTTCGATACCATGTGACTCAGTTGAAGAATTATTAATGTTTCTAAAAACCGAGAATAAAGATTTTAAAATGAAACCAGTAAAGGAAGTTCACTCTTCAGAGACACACGAGGTTTTTATTTCAGCCAGAGTTCAATTAAAATTATCTAATGCACATTATCAGGTATTATATGCAATCGATAAAGCAAGAGAAGAAGAACACAGGGAGATGTTAAGTTCCTTTAAAAGAAATGAGAATAAGTGACTGGTCAGAGATGTGAGTTACTAAAATTGGATTAATATTACCCATGGGAATTTCAGAAGAGTATAATAGAAAAAAATTCCGTTTTATGGTCTGTGTTCTCTTGTAATTGCGTAGCTGGGATTATAAATCGATTTAGTATTAACTAATTTTATTCCTATATCAATTTTTTTCAGAACAAGTTGTTGATATTATCACATTAATTAATGATATATGGATCAAATTATAAAAGTTGAGGAAAGTGGAAATCCTTTCATCACTAATTTGAAATTGTATAATAGGTCTTCGAATGTAAGATAATCTTCTATTATAAATCCAAGGCCAAATGTTATTGGACTCAAATCCATCAGGAGGTTCTTCAGATTTATTACGAGGTGAGAGACTAAATTCATTGAGCGATCTTTCAGTTTTTTCAATACTTAATTTAAAATCAACTTTGACTTCATCGAAAAATATAGTCTTAGATATTAATATCAAACTCTAGTTTCAGTTGTTATCAGAATATAATATCAAACTCAACTCTAGTTGGGAAAAGTATCGCTTCTAAAAATCATCCGCTATAGAAATCCAATCTAAACTCATAGAAGTTTTTAGAGGATTAAGGGGGAAAGAATAATGAGATAGATCGTACTGGTCAAGAGGTGTAAAAATCCTAGCAGTGATCCAACTCTCATAAAATCCATAAAAGAAATTGGCGAACCTTCTTGACTTGATAGATTTATAGCTAGAATATTTGCTGGACTGCCAATTGGTAGGATGTACCCTCCTATATTCACCGCTATTACTAATGCCCACCAGTCTATAGCCGTCACAGCACCCGCTGCTTGTAAATCTGTGAAAACAGGGGCTAATGCGGCTGAAACGGGAATATTATCAACGACTGTTGAAATAATCCCTATTCCAAATGTAATGAAAGGTAAACTAAGTATTAGATCTAATTCTAAAATTAGCATAAGAAGCTCACCCAAGAGTTCGAGTATTCCGAGAATTTCAATCGAACTGACAAGAATAAAAAGCCCCATGATAAAATAGATGGAAATCCACTCCACGTCTCGAAAATTTTCTATAGGATGCATACCACCAAGAGTAAGAGTCCCGCTGCTACTAATAGTGCGATTTCAGCAGCTTTTAGATTGAAGAACTACAATTAATATACCTTTTTGATTAATTTCAGTAGTTGTTTCACCTTCCATTTCATCTTTCAATATGATGTTTATACCCTGGACAGATTGTCAATAAAGTGTTCAGGCTCTGTACAAGACTGTTCAGAGTATAGGTTTATAAGGAGTGTAGATTTGGTAAAATTAGGTGAAAATTCATCATGAACATCTTAATAAACTCATATATTAAAGGATTGATCGTTACTATTATCGTAGTAAGCGTTTCAATTGGATCTGCAGTCGTTGTAGATAAGAATTCAGTCTTTATACCACAACATCAGTTTAATTTCGAATTAACTGATACGTTGAATGATGTGAATGATAGTCAAATAGATATCATTCGATATGGATCTTTTAAACAAAAAGATGCAGTAGTTTTGTATTTAGAAGTTACTGGTGTTATAAATACTTCTTTAAACTATCGTCTATTTATTGTAGCAAAAACCCCTGGAGAAGAAAGTGCACATATTTACTTTAATGATGTTACAGAGGGTAAAGAAAGCAATTATCAATCAGTAGTGATAGTTGATGGAAACCGTCTAGAAGTTCATTTCTCCCAGAAGCAGTTTATTACAAATTCTTATATGACTGGTGTTGAGGTAAGTGCTTCCTCCTTTAGTGAGGAAGATAATACACCTTCTGCTAGAGACAATCCACTAAAAACTCTGTTTTTAGGAATATTCTAATTTTACGGAGAGATTCTGATGACCAGTTTAGAACTCAATGAACTAAAATTGGAGGAATTATTAGTTAATAATCATATCACCTCCATCTTTTTACATCTAAAAACAATGAATAAACCGTTAGGAGTCCGTGAAATTCAAAGAAATCTCAATATTAGTAGTGCGGGAAGTACTCATTGGCATTTGCAAAAATTAGTTGATAATGGTGCAATTGATCAAGTTGAAGGGAATAAATATAAAATTGCGGCAAAATATGCGAATCTTCGTACCATACCCCTCAGAGTTGTGCTTAAGCATTATCTCATTGGGAATCAACTTGTTCCCAATGTCTTTTTCCTAATCTTTTTTCTGATTAATATTGTTCTGCTTTTGTCAATTGCTTTTATTCTCAATTTATGGATCACAGGGTTTTTTATTGGGGTGTTTAGTAGTTTAATTAGTTTAATTGCACTTGTCAAGTTTTATCAAGAGATGGTAAAAAAATAATATCTCTTTGGTCAATCTAACGGCAAATCTGTCTGAGTAAAAGACCAAAAAAATTCCTCTCAAATCAATATGGAGATGATGATAAAATACTCCCTCTCTCATCCTTTTCCTCCCTAGTAGTACACATTTTCCTGTAACTTCGTTATTTCAGTTTTTTTGTAATTTCTCTAATTTTAGCGGATTCTTCATCGTGTTCGAAATATTTTAATAGACTGATGACAGAATTAACCATCCAATTCGTTAGAAATTTATGTTTAGGATTATTTTCGACTAAATCAGTAAAATATTTCACGGGATGTGTGATTTTAATACCACGAACATTGTCAACAAGTAGATAATCATTTTCAAAAACGACAGCAGCACCTGTATGGGTGAAAAAGACATTTTTTCGATTTGGATGAGGGTACAAATTTCCATTTGTAAATCCCTTTACCTGAAGTGCATTGTTAACATATTTTACCGCAATATACAGTGCCTCAGTATAATAGAGGCCAATTTGATAAATTCCTTCGAATCTGCTGACTTCTTTATCGACTTCTACAGGTTTTAGTATTTTCCCCTTATAATCGAGATTAACAATACCTTCAGTTTTAGAGTAGTATTGCATACCAATTGGATCATTATCATCATTAAATAAAAAAATAACTCCATCAGGTATATTAGCTGTAAAAATTTTTTCATTAAGAGGGACCAAATAGTCTGTTTGTTCACCATAGTCAAGATATAACCCTTTTTCATCAATATTTACTATTACGCTTATAAAAGCTCCAACATAATACCCAATATAATTTTTTAGGCTACTTGGATCGACTTCAACTTTAAGTGATCCCTCAGGAGGGAATTTTGACCCATCAATGTTAACACCTTTATTTCTTAGGATAGAAGCTATAAAATTCACCAAGAGTTTCTTAATTTTTGTTAGATCAGTATACTCTTGATTATAGAGTAGTGATAATCCGAAGTTATGATCAGGTGACCAAAATAATTCACTGCAATAACCAAAACCCCCTCCAGGATGACTGTAAAACACTGTACCAAATTGGTTCTTGACATCTGTACCAAGAGAATACCCACCAGCTTTATCTGTTTCCAATAGTAACCTAAAATATTCCTCTTTCAATATTTCTTTTCCATTGTACTTGCCTCTATTTAGTAAAAACTGAATGAATGTTCCCATATCTTTTATTGATATAAATATTCCACCACAACCATACGCGGTATCAAGTTCATTGGCAAGATAACTTCCTAGGTAACCTCTGGAAACATTATTAGTTAAACTAAAATCAATGTCAAAAGTAAATTTTATCCCTAAAGGATCACCTAGAAGATCCTGTATCAGCTCTGGATAAGGTTTTCCTAAAATTTGTTCCAAAATATATGTAATAAGATCCATTCCGATATTGGAATAAGCAAAACTTGTACCCACTGGAAATTTTAACCAAGAGTCGTTAATACCTAGAATATGTTTCCTCCAAGTTGGTTTCTTG
>NZ_CDLCQJ010000099.1:0-11062 GCF_975850365.1 Candidatus Hodarchaeum mangrovi
CCTTTTCTCTCTTTTCCTTTACTCTTTATCTTTCTTCCGCTAGGTATCCACTCTTTGTTGAGTAAAAAGAAGAAAAAATTAAGTTCTCGTCACAACTGCAAAATTATTTACTAATAATAAATTTCTACCATTTTTGTCTGGGAACCAAAATCGTATAAAATTTATATATACTTGTACATTCTAGAGATTTTAGAATGGATAAAGAGTTGATTAGGTTTTGAGTAAAGAAGATGTTTATTATTGCAGCTTAATAAAATCGGAAAATCCCCCATGTGACGTCTGCCTTGTCCATTTAAGTTCGGCATGTTGTTGTGAACATCTTACAATAATTGAGGTCATGACTGAATCGGCTAAATAAGATAAGCAGCTTTCATCACTTTTCTATTCACTTATAAATATTAAATCTTCTATTTCTGATTCTTCTTTTAAGATTTGTTTGTACCAGTAACGTGTCATACTCTGAATGATTCCTGTATGGTACTGCCCTCCATCGATCCATGAAATCCTCTGTTTTCCTGGATGATCGGGAAAATCTTGCTGAAGAATTTTACTTTCTGGAACTCCCTGATTTCGGTATTCTCGTAACAGATTCAGATAGTTTTCCATCCAAATTCGTATGTTTATTAAATAATCCTTTGAAACCACAGGGCCTCGACCTGGAATTATAATATCAAAATCTAATTGCTCCCAATTACGATAAGTCTCAATAGTAGCAATAGACCATACAAATGGTGGCATAACGCTTTGTATGTACGAGTCTGTGAATAGTAACTTCATTGAAGGACAATAGATTGTCATAGAACTAGCCATGATAGATTCTAAGAAAAGCCGACAATTCTTAGGACCAATCTCTTTTTTGTTAGAAAATCCAATCGTAGGAATAAATAAAGTGTTATTCATTAAACTTTGATGTAATTTATTATCTTCTGGGATTTGTCTAATGATCCATTCCCTATAAGATGAATCGATTCCCTGTTTCAAATTTTGTCGGATTCCAGATCTTGTTTGAGAGGAAGAGACAACGGTAACATCCTCAAAAGCACTCATACCCCAGATATAATCCCATGTCTTACTAGTAAGAATTAAATATGAGGTTTCTTTATCAAATTTGCTTTCCATGTCTCTCCTAAACTTTCTAGCAATATCTACATGTGGGCCAGTATTAACAAATACTAGCTCATCAGGAAGATTAAGACAGGAAATATTTGAATATAAATAAGGTCTGATAAGCTTATTGGTTTCTTTGGTAACCATAGAGGTCATGATTAAATCAGGAGTAACTTCAATATAGTTCGTTTGAATCATAGAATCATCTCAATTTTCTAAATGAGCTGCTAGGTATTTTCCAGTGAATGATGTCTTGCTTGCCCCAATTATTTGTTCAGGTGTACCTGAAGCTAGTAGGTAACCACCTTCATTTCCTCCTTCAGGCCCAAGATCAATAATCCAATCAGCCATTTTTATAATATCTAGGTTATGTTCGATGACTATAGCACTGTTTCCAGCATCTATGAGTTTATTTATTGTAAATAGTAATTTTTCAATATCTGCGAGATGTAATCCAATTGAAGGTTCATCAAAAACATAGAGATTATGTTCTTGCTTTTTTATTTTCCCTAGTTCGTTTGCTAATTTAATTCGCTGAGCTTCCCCACCACTTAACGTAGTTGATGACTGGCCAAGCTTTAAATAACCTAATCCTAAATCATTCATGACTTTTAGTTTATGTTTTATTAGACGAACGTCTTTAAACAACTCTAATGCTTGTTCAACTGAAAAATTTAAAATATCTGCGATGTTATAACCTTTATATTCTATCTCTAAGATTTCAGGCTTGAAGCGTTTTCCTTTACAAACTGGACATATTGATCTGACATCTGGCATGAATTGCAGTTGTGTAACAATCTCACCTGTTCCCTCACATTCATCACATCTTCCCGAATCTTTTGAATTATAACTAAATATCGATTTTGAATATCCACGATTTATTGATTCCGGTAGGTCAGAAAAAATTTCTCTTATTTTATTATAAAATCCCACATAGGTGGCTGGGTTAGAGCGAGAGGATCTTCCAATTGGTGATTGATCGATAATTCTTATATCCATGATATTTTCTAAACCTAGAATTTCTTGATGTTTTCCTGGAGTGACACGACGATCATGAAATTCTGCAATAAGAGCTTTCGTTAAGATATCATTTATTAAACTACTTTTCCCAGATCCTGATACGCCTGTTACACATATTAAAATACCTAAAGGAATTTTAACATCAATATTTTTTAGATTATTTTCAGCTGCTCCCTTGATTAGAATATAATCACCATTTGAACTTCTTCTTTTCACAGGTATCTTTATCTTCCTCTTTTTTGAGAGATACTGACCAGTTATAGACTCAGGTATATTCTTTATATCTTCTACCTTTCCTTCAGCAACAACTTTTCCTCCACGGTCACCAGATCCAGGACCCAAGTCTAAAATCCAGTCAGCTGCTTCCATCATCTCAGTATCATGCTCTACAACAATTACAGTATTCCCAATATCGCGTAATTTTTTCAAAGTCTGAATAATTCTGAAATTATCACGTTGATGAAGTCCAATAGAAGGTTCATCTAAAATATAGAGCATACCCATTAATCCTGAACCGATTTGTGTTGACATTCTTACTCTTTGTAGTTCTCCTCCAGATAAAGTATGAGCAACACGATTCAAATTGATATAGCCAACGCCAATTTCACAAAGTAGATCTAAGCGTTTTTTGATTTCATCAATTATAGGAATCTCTATATGTTTCCTGATCTCTTCTACAGCAATTAAATCCAAAAATGTTCTGAGTTCTGTTAAAGTCATTTCTCCAAGTTCATAAATATTTTTTCCTTTTATCTTAACTAATAACCTTTGAGGGAGTAATTTTGTTCCTTTACAGTCTGGACAAATAATTTCAGTCATTCCTCGAAAATAAATATGGTCATCCATCGTTCTAGCTGTTCTTCTTGATTCATTTCTCACACGTTCTTTGTACCAGCGATTAATGGGAGGAATTAAACCTTCAAACGCTACTTCCTTTCCAATGTTTGAAAATTTCTTTTTGATTTCTGGGGGTTGGATTAACTCAAATTTTTCTTCTTTTGTTCCATAAAAGACAATATCTTTGTGTACTTGACTAAGATCCTTGAATGGTGTATCTAACGAGAATTCATAATGGTTAGCTAAGCTCCAAATAACTAGATATTTGAAAGGATGCTCAATTCCAAAAATATATTCGTTAATGGCTCCCTGATTAATACTTTTATTCTCATTTTCAATGATTAACCATGGTACAGCTTTTCGATATACACCTAATCCATTACATGTTAAACAGGCACTATCTCCTTCATTTGGTGAGAAATACCATGGTAATAATTCTCCCATAATTAAATGATGTTCTTGGCACGAAAAATTCTTGTGAAAGATATCATTCTCCATTTGATTTCCTTTTATCTCAAGTTTTATAAAACCTTCACCAACTCGTTGACATTCTTTTATTGCATCTAGCATAACTTGATGTAAGTCAGAGTTTACCTCAAATTTATCGATGAAAGCTTCAATCAAATAATCCTTGTTATCATCTAGATCAATTTTCTCCCCAATATCATATTCTACCCCATCAATGCGTATTTTTCCAACTCCTCGTCTTCTCAGGTTATCAAATAGATATCGATAGTCTTCATCATATATTTTAAAAACAGGAGCATAAATTTCGACCATTTGTTTGTTGGGAAGCGAGAGTAATTTCTCTATAATTTGATTAGCAGTTCGAATTGAAATTTCTTGATTACAATACGGACAATATGATTTTCCTCTGGTCGAATAGAGAAGTCGAAGGTAAGTAGAAATGTCAGTAAGTGTTCCAACTGTTGATCTAAAGTTCCTTAAACTCTGATGCTGTTCAATTGATACAACCGATGACAGTCCAAAAACGAAATCAACATCAGGTCGTCTTACTTGTATTACTCGAGATCTGGCATAAGTTGATAAGGATTCAAGGAATAATCTTTGGCCTTCTCCGAAAATTACATCAAACGCTAAGCTAGATTTTCCTGATCCACTTACTCCTGTAATCACTGACAATTTATTACGAGGGATTTTTACATTTATATTTTTCAGATTGTTTTGTCGTGCTCCAATAATTTCGATTGTATCTCTCAATTTACTCCCCTCCTCCGATATAGTATACTGTAACCTCATCCACAGTGACCCGACTTCTAGCTGTGATACGTTTCGGTTTAACTCCTGTCATTAAAATTCCCTGATCAGTCAACCAAATTATAGATTCAACCAGTGTTAAACTTGGATAATTCGTTGCTTTTCTAAAATGTTGGTCTACTTCTGAATGAGTGCGTTCTCCTATACTTTCTGTTAAATATTGTATAAGTGGTTTATAAAAGACTGGATAATTTTCTTTCAAAAAATTCTCAATAAGATCTATAGAATATTCCAAATTTGATCTAGAATATCCTTGTTTGAACACATGATCGATAATTAACCTTAGAATTTGTTTATCTGAGACTTCTAGGGCCTGAGTTATGACATCTCTACCTGGAATGTGATGTTCACTTAGGATTAGGATTGTAGCGATATTCGTTACTGCTGAAATTAACCACGAATGACATTTTTCTAGGGATTCTTCAACAAATAATGTTTTTTTCAATTTATGTATATTTCCAACGAGAAATTCACTTGTTATCATGACCTGTAATTCTTTGTCATGTTCAGAAACAAAAAACATATCTCGGTTGAAATCTGAGATACCTCGATCAATAGAATAAATCAACTTAGATGTTGAAAGCATATGATGCATCATACTCCCTGCTAGAAAACGCTGTTGACTTCTTCGATATTCTGTTCGTGAGATACAATAGGCATTAATCTGGATCTCATTCTGATTAATGACAATCAAATCTTGTTGTACTTTCTCCTCATTAGTGATGATGACCATATCTATATCAGATTTCTCCCATAATATCCCATTTGAATATGAACCAAGTACAAATACAGCTAAAATGCTAGAATCAGATTTTATACGCTCTACAAATTGATTCAAGGCGATAGAGAATTTTTGTCGTATTTTTTCATCTTCCAATAAAATTCCTCCAGCTAAATGGAAAATAAATTAGTCTGATCAGATAAAGTGTGATTCTTCACAGACAGATATCAGACTAGAGATATTCACATCAACAATCTCCCCTCTATAAAAGTATTTTTTTTTGGGTAAGCCAGAGTGAATTTGATTGGTCGATCAAAATTAATTTGACCAAATTTTGGGAATTCAGAATTATTAATTAAATTTTTGACAATAAATATTTTAAAATTCCAATTTATATTGATTTCGTTATAGGTAAAAGAGCTATAATATATTTCTAAATTAATTAGAAAATTCTATTACCTTAAAAAAGAAAGAAGTTGTTAATTATTAATAAACAACAACTTCAATATAGTCTACAAGTCTTATCCAGTATTTACTGCCTGTAATGGGGGTATTGGAACCAACTAATGCCACTCGAAAGGGTCCAGATTCAAATCCTATCTTTTGGTCTTCTTCATAATAAGCAAGAATCAAGCTAAGATTTTCTGGTCCTCCATGACCAATACTAGTTCCAAGCTCATCATACAGAGTAAGATTGCCAAAGAATTGATCCTTTGAAAAAGTTCGTTTATAACCATCAGATGCAACAATGTCTACGCTAAAATCTTGGTTTAAATCAATTAATACATCCAACACATAGGTTAGGTTGACCCCTGTATAATAGTGGAGATCAGAAACTTCATTTAGACTTGTAATGGATCTTCCTGATTGGTTGACGGGGGGTAATTTCAAAATTTGGCTCCAACTTAGAGTATAATTTGAAGTGCCATCTCCAAACATTACCTTTTCAGTTTCTCGTTTAAATTCTAGCTTCTTAACATATTTGACCCACTTAGGTCCCCCAGCTCCCTTGCTTTCTATAGAAGAGGTTGCATAACTGTCCTCATTCGAATATTTTTCATCAGTAGGAAGAAAGGCAATTCTTAATCCATCTTCCCATGTGGGGATTTGAGTTCCATTATATTCATAGGCCAAAATCATCTTTCCTTGAATAGTTTCCCATTCTGTAGAAGGATAGATATTATCATAGGTAAAAATTTGTGAATAGTTGTCTTCTGATGTTACTATTACAATATCACCTTGTTGAATACCACCAACAGATTCTGCGAATTTTGCTATTGGAACACCTTTATAGGCTCCTTTTCCACCCCAGTTTCCATATGAATTTTGATATTCACTAGTTCCACTGATTGGTGATAATTCTTTTAGATCTGACAGTGTAAATTCCTTAGATTCCCCTAAAACTCCCAAAACTATCAATTCTACATCTTCAGTCGAATCGATACAACCAGAAAAAATTCCAATTAAGAAAATTGAAATATAAATTATAAAAACAGACTTAAACCTCAACGCAGGTTCACCTATTTTTTTTTTGCCAACAAAAAATTTCCTGATTATATAGATCAGGTGAATCTTCAGTTAATTAATTAGACTACTTAAATTAATCGGTCTTTTCTTTCTCAATTTATTCTTCTATTTAATTTTTTAAAAATTTGAAGATATACTCGTTTAAAATAGATTCGTGGAGGTCTAGACTGGCTTCTAAGGATAAATAAAAGGTAGCTGTTTTAAACCTAATTCTTAGAAATTAGGTAATTTTACAATTTCTTATTCTATTTTAGAAAAGTCAAGACATTGTGCCCTATCCTCTATATTACCAGTTTTCCGTAAAAAAGCAATGAAATCTTTTTTATAGCGAAATCCATTTTTTTTGGCTACTTTCTCCAAGATTTTGTTTGTATTACTCCCAAATTGAGTTGCTTTATTTTTTCTATGGGCTATTTCATAGGGTAGACCAATATTTTCTGCCATTTTTCTCCAAATAAACTTTTTTTCTCCATTCTTGATTTTTAAATCAATAGGAATGCGCATTGCAAGATTAAACATTTCTGTAGCAATAAAAGGAGTTTTAAGATCGGTTTTGAAATATTGTGAAAGACGATAATTCCTATATGTGTCTCGCTGATGAATTGAAAAGAGTTTCTCACGAAATATGTCATTAAGTGGTTTATTTTCATTTTGGGGACCAAAATGTCTGGGTTCTAATGACCAACCCATAAATAATTCTTCTGTTCCGATGGCTGAAAGGATAACATCACATCCTTCATAGGTAGCCTGTTTAATACCATGATATAAGACTAATCCAACTTCTAATGAAACAATATCTGGAACAGTTACAGTGGTCTTGGAAAAGAGATCTGGTTGAATAATAGGATCTAATAATTCTAATGATTCAAGTAGGGATTCTTCAGTTAGATTAATCACGGATAGGGGAAATTCTAATAATTCAGCTCCTTTTTTTGCAGCAATGACGTCTGAAGAAGACGAGGTTCCAACACAAAATCCTTTAAAAGATATTTTGTTTTTTTTCAAAAAATATGCAATTGTGGAAGAATCTACCCCACCTGAATATAAAAGACCAATATGATGGTATTCCCTCACAGCTTCCAGAATTAAAGATTCACTAACTGAAGAAAGAGAAGTAATTATTGACGTTATTTCTATTAAATCGTCACCAAATGCAATGTCAGGCTTATGAATCAGTGAAATGTTATTATTTACTACATTTATCAAAAAATATTGTTGTGGATCAACTAAAGAGAAATAAAATGGAAAATCTTTGTGTAAATCAGTTGTAATCATGAAAAAATTCTCTTTGTTAACAAAAAAAAGAGGTAATTTCCCAAAACGATCAGTTAGAATGAAAAGAGCATTGTCTTTCTTAAGAACAACTATAAATCCAAATGAAAGATTTAACAGTGAGTCCAGGGCTAATTTATTAATCATGATTTGTTTCAGCAGGTAATGCATTTCTTCATACTTGTTCAGATCAGTATAAAGAAAATAGTCTTGAGCATATTCTCCTGTGGTGAAATAGAGAAAAATCTGTCCATCAAAAGTAATTTTTGTCATAAAAGGATAAATGGGATCAATTTCTCTAACTGTGATGATTATAACCATTGATCAATCTCTCGGTTATCGCTTTGGGATTATTTGACGAACAGCTTCAATGATCTTATCAACATTTGGAAGGATTTGATCTTCAAGATCTCTATTATAGGGGATTGTAGTTTCTGTACAAATACGTCGAAATTTAAACGATATATCCTGTTCAGCAAGAATGGCACAGATCTCTCCTGAAAGACCAAATTGTTTGTAATCTTCATCAACAACCACAACACCCTTTGTTTTTAAAATTGATTTAGCAACTAATTCTTCGTCAAGAGGTGACACCCATCGAAGATCAATAACCTCAGCAGAAATACCTTCTCTCAATAATAACTCTGCTGCCTGTACACATCTATGAACTGAAACTCCTAGACTAATAAGTGAGACATCACTTCCCTCATGAAGTATTCTTGCCTTACCAACAGGCAGACTATTCCATTTATCAGGAATTTCTCCCTTATAACCATCATTAGGAACATCAAAAGCAACTGTTGTTCTTCCTCCACGGCCCATATAATCTAGCCAAATTTCAGAAAGTAATTTATGCTCAAGATAGATTACAGGATGATCCATTTCAATTGCTGAGAGGAGTAATCCACCTGCATCTGCAGGATTTGATGGAACGACCACCGAGACTCCTGGAATATGAGCCAACCAACCCCAAAGACTTTGTTCATGCTGTCCCCCATCCCCATATCCACCTCCACAACTAGCTTTAATTACTAGAGGAACATTCCATTTCTTTCCAGAAAATTCGAACACTTTAGCAGCATTGTTCAAGATTTGATCCATTGCAACCCCAAAAAGATCTACAAACATTATTTCTACAATAGGACGCAAGCCAGCCATTGCTGCTGTAACACCTGCCCCTAAGAAAGCACTTTCACTAATAGGAGTCCGAATTACACGTTCTTTTCCAAATTTGGCATAAAGATTTACGTGTAATGTGTGAACGTCTTCTCCTATTATGAATATTCGTGAGTCATTACTCATGGCATAATCCAAAGCCGAGTCAATCGCTTCACTGAATGTTAATTGTATGATTTTCTCACCTCCGAAATTTGTATTACTGAACTGTGAAGTAATTCTACTTCTTTTTTTAATTCAGCTTCTATTTGCATTATTTCATCTTTGTATTGTTTAATGAGCTCTTTTCTCAATATTATAAGGGGATCAAAACGATCTTTCATTTGGTACCGTGAATTAGCAATTAATGATAACACTCCACCTATACTTCGAATTCGTTTATCAAGTCGAGCTCCACTGGGACTTATGGTTGATTTCATAAGTGGTTTGGTTACTTCCTTGAATTCTTTCAAAGGAGATCGTTGAAAACGTAGGAGAGGATCACCAAGAAAATGTCCTTCGTGATGTTCACAAGTTGCGTGGATGAAATAAGGAGAATTTTTTTCTCTCATTCTTTGGATGGTTGTATGACAGGTGTTTCCAACTTCTTTTACATCCATTCCATTTATAATTACACCTTCTACCCCTAATCCCTTAGCGCGTTCAATTAATGTTCCTCCAGTTACTTCACTAGATCGTGTTGTAATCGCTAGATCATTGTCCTTACAGACAAACAATACAGGGAGCTTTAAGACTGATGCTAAATTGAATGATTCCAAAAGCATTCCTTGATTCATACTACCTTCCCCAAAAAACGATACTGCAATATTTTTTTGTTTTTTATATTTGATTGCTAGCGCAAATCCGACTGCAGCAGGTCCTGATGCTCCAACGATTCCAGAAGAGAGTATTAATTTTTCTTTTGAAAATAAATGCATATGTCCACCTAGACCTCCACATAAACCTTCAGGATGTCCAAGGAGCTCCAATAATACTAATTTAGGATCGACTCCTCTCATGATGAATGGGGCAGTACTTCGATGGTCAGTGGCTATAACATCTCCTTCAATAAGGCTGGATACTACTCCAGCAATAATACCTTCTTCTCCTATCCCCATATGCATCTCACCTGAAATTTGACCCTCTTGCCATAATTTTGAAATAGTTTCTTCAATCGTTCGACTTTGAAACATTAACTTATAGAGCATTAGAGGATCCAAATTCATTCCTTCTTTCTGACTTTAATTTTACCTACTGGGGCAATATAAATAATAAATTCATCTGAACCATCAAGATGAAGGAAGGAGTCAATCGATTCCTGATGATAAGCTGCGATTGCACAGGTTCCAGCATCAATTGCTTCACACGCTAAATAGAGGTTTTGACAAATATGGCCTGCCTCAATAGCGATAGATTTATGTGCAGCATAACTATAGCGCCACTCTGATCTATAAGGAATTACAGCCCATAAAAAAATTATTCCAGCATTACTGATAAAATTTTGATGAACACAGATTTCAGCTACTCTTTCTGCAAATTCTGTTCCCTTTTGAATTAAGAGAAGTTTATGTTCTACAGCTAGATACCGATATATCCCTGGTTCAAGTGATTCTACTTTATTAATAACAAGGTAGGTCTCAAAGGGATGTCGTGATCCACCTGAAGGAATTGTTCTTTTTGTTGTTTTTGCTCCATGACGAAGATCAATATCAAATTCTTTAATGCCTTGAGTGACCCAGAGAAGAAATGATAATTCTTCAAGGGTAAGAAATTGATTAATAAATCCACGACGACTTTTTCGATGATTAATGGCTATTATTAATGGAATTTGACCTAATTTAATCTGTTCAGGTTTAATGAGATCGATTAATATTGCATTTTGTGGATATTCCTTTTGATAAGGAGGAGGAGGAATATTTTTTTGTTGATCTGTCTCAATATCAGGTGTGGATGACCAATCATGAGCTTTAAGAAAAGCTCTATTATTTCTTAACATAGTGATCTTCTCATTTAATCAATTTGCATAAGCATTTGATTGAAATTTTCAGCAAATATAGTTATCTTATTCCAATCTCGAAAGTCATTTCTTCCTTCTGGTTCATATTGAAAGGAGCCTTCCGATTCCTTTTGCATTTCCATAGCTCC
>NZ_CDLCQJ010000100.1:0-12398 GCF_975850365.1 Candidatus Hodarchaeum mangrovi
ATTTGCCAATAGAGTCCAAGGGGTGGTTGTCCAAACTAAAACTGATATGTTAGGGGTGTCTTTTAGTGGAAGACTAAGATACACCGAGGGATGCTGAAACATCTGATATGAATCGGCCATTTCATGATTAGACAAACTAGTACCACATCTTGGACACCAAGGCATTACTAACTGTTTCTGATATAACCAACCATTTGAATGACATTTTTTCAGAAAATGCCAGATGTGTTCAATGTTCTTATCTTCATGTGTATAGTAACTATTTTCCCACTTCATTTGTTGTCCTAATAACTTTGATTGGTTTGTAATAACTTCAGAATATTTACTGACTCTTTCTTTACAATGTCCTACGAACTCTTCTAATCCCATAACAAGAATTTCATTTTTAGATTTTATACCTAGTGATTTTTCAACCTCAACTTCTACCCATAATCCCTGTGTATCAAATCCATTTTGGAATCTCTGTTTTTTTTGACTTAATGTATAATATCGCTGTACAATGTCTTTTAATGTACGCCCTCGAGCAGTATGAACTCCCATAGGATTATTTGCTGTCACAGGTCCATCAATAAAAGAAAATTTGTCTTTTAAATCCTTTTGGCGCTTTAAAACTTTGTCAAAGATTCTAATATTTTCCCATAATTGAGAAACCTCATTTTCTACTTCTAACCAATTAAAAGTAGAGTCAAGTGATCCAAATCGTCTAGTACTTGTCATTTTTCCTCTTCTCCTCAGTTTTTTTCAAGGAAACATAAGGCATGGCTTGTACTAGTTCGAATAAAGTATTAGGAAGCCTATTTTTAGGTTTATTTTTTTCTAAGTTGGTTTTTAGTTTGAATTTCCTGATCCATCCTTTTCACCACAAAAAAGTGTTTAAAATCTCTTTAAAATCTTCTATAAAGCATTGAATATTGTTCCAACGCTCTTTAGAATTAAGAAATAGAGAGTATTTTCTCCAAGATTGGGACAGGTTAAAAATTAGACTGAATTTCGTTATCCCGCACTAGAGACACACTCCAAAAATGATTTATCTAATGAATATTAAAAAGTTTGCATTTAGGTAGACCTTTTAGAGTTCTTAATTCTCTAATATTTTTAACTTAAATTGAAATGGATTCTACTCTTACAAAAGGAAACTAATCTCGTGCAATTTCCTCACTACAAATCAAATGTTTATGATATCTCAAGATATCACTATACTTTCAAAAAATCTGTAGAATATTTTAAATCAAATTACAAGAAGGGAATTAATTTGGTAATAATTAGAAAACTTGAATTTAGAAAAGTTTTCTATTTTTACTTGGTTTTCCATAATTTTTATAATAAATTGAAAGGAAGAATAATTTATTCCCCCAACTTATAATACAATTTTAAAAATATGTTAACTGGAAATATAACAATGAATAATCATGAAGAGAGTCAAAATTCATTCCCATCTCCAGAAATACTCGTAAAATGGTGGAATGAGGCAGAAAGGGAAGTTAAATTGGCTCATCCTCATGAACCAAAAAGGATCAGAGATGAATTAATTGAGCGTTATGTTCAAGCAAGGATCAGAAATTTTCGAAATCAAAAGACAGAGGGAGAGAAACAAATTGAATTTTCGGAACAACGTGTTGCTGAGTGGTTTCAAAATGAAATGATAAAACTTCGTGAAGAAAAACCTGGTCAAGATCTTAAAGAACGTGAATTAATCGCTGCTGAACGAGTTCAAAAACAGATTAATGATCTTAAAAAGAAAATTATACCTCTAGATACCTTTTTCACGAAAGAATAGTATATTTAACCTGATCACAATATTTAATGGGATAATTAATGGATCTAAATGTCGAAAATATTCGAAATCGAATCATTCGTGAATATATAACAAAGAATATTTATCAAGATCCAGATACTATTACAGATCGAACAAGTAAGGTAAAATTTAATGTTCCTGGATCAGGTGAGGTAATAAATAGAATAGTAGATATTTTCTGTACTTTTTTAATCAAGTATGAGTACGAAGCTAATACAGAACCTTACATTCTTTTAATTAATGAATTAGCTGAAGAATTAGGATTTGAGTCTCAAATAGCTATGGAGTATTTTTATTCTCAAATTGGTCTTCTAGACGAAAATGAGATTTCTAATCGGCCCACTTACCTGTTATTATGTATAGGGGGAATCGTTGAAACGTTTCAACAAAAAATAATCAGAAGGTTATCTCTTCGATTAAATCGAAAAGCAATGAATCAGAATAAGGATATTAAAAGGAATTGTCTTGAAAGTCTTATAAAACAATCGGACACATCATTAGGTCTGTTAATTAATATCGAAATAATAAAAGAAATGAGTAGAATTGTATGTTTCCCCATTAAACCATTAATAACTGACCATCTTGAATCCCAAGTAATTAATAAAATTATCACTAATTAAAAAGGTTAATATCATGGGAACTGACAAACTTTTTCTTGAAGATGCATATCTCACGAATTTCAAGGGAAAAATCATTGAAGTTCAAGATAGCAACATCATCCTTGATCGAACTATTTTCTATCCTGAAAGTGGAGGTCAGCTTGGCGACACAGGTATCCTTTTGCTAAACGATCAAACATATAAAGTAGAAAATACTCGACAATTTAAAGATAGGATTCTTCATATTCTCGATTCAAAAGAGGATTTATCATCTGTTGAAATATTTACTGAAATTGAAGGCCAAATAAATTGGAACCGACGATTCACCTTAATGCGATCTCATACAGCACAACATGTAATCAGTCGATATTTTCAAATAAAGTTTGGTGCAGAAACAGTTAGCACACAACTTAAATTGGATGAAAGCCGATTAGATTTTGCTCCTATAGATAAGATTACATCCAATGAGCTTGAGGTAATTACTTCAGAAATAAATAAAATTTTATCATCAAATCTTAATGTAAGGATATCCTATCTTCCACGTGAAGAGGCAATCTCTTTTCTCCAACAAAAAGATTATCAAATCCAATATCTCAAGATGGTTCCGAAAACTGTAAAGAATTTTCGAATTGTGTCAATTGGTGGCTATGATTTTGCTGCCTGTGGAGGAACTCATGTTAGAAATACAGCAGAAATAAAAAAAATTAGGCTAGTACGAACTAAGAATAAGGGAAAATCACGAGAGAGAATATTTTACTCCATTGAAACATCGATTGATTGAAAAAATTTACACTTTAATTATAAAATCCTCTTGAGTAAATAATCCCTTGAAAGTGCTATAAAGGAATTTAAAAGTTCCAGTAATATTTATGGTAGAAATCTTCTATTAAACTTACATCAGAAATTGGGACTGATTTCCATATATTTATGACTGCTGCTAATTCAGTAGCTCTTTTTTGACCTTTAAACAATTCAATAAGAAACTGAGTCCTTTCTTCAATATCTCGATTGACAAAATCTAGAATTTCTTTAATTGTATAATAACGTAACCGATTAAATGCTTTTCCAAAACCTTTCATACCCCAACCTTGTTCTAACTCAACTGGATCAGGTAAAAGAATTTTTTCTCCAAAGATGGGATGAGGTATCCAATTATTGATTAACCTATTTTCTGCTAATGCTAATAATTTCTTTGAATGGTACACACTAATTTTTCTCCCTTGACCTTGATAGATCATTTCTCCTAATTCATTTCTGAGTATTTCACCGGTTTTTTTATCAATTTTAGGAATTGGTTCACCATGTTCGTCATGTAAACGGATTTGGTTTCCATTGATGTCATGTTCTCCTACTGCACCTGTGTTTAAAACTATAAAGGCGAGCTTACCATCTAATCCTAAACCGAGATCACGAAAAATTTCTAACTTCAGAAGAGCCTGTTCACTCTGTTCCCGTGCCATAAAATCAGTAGCAGCATATGATCGAACTCTTGTTCCTGGTTTTTGAGCTGAAATTGCTGAGGTTATAATTGATTCAACCGCGCTATCAAAAGCTACTGCAATGATTGGGTCATTAACTCGAAACATAGGATGAATATAATCAAAACGTTTCATTGAAAGAACAATAGTCTTCAAATATCGCGGTTCTTTACTTTTTCCCCAATCAGGATTCAAACACTTAAATGAAAAAATAAATCGTCCGTTTGTAGTCCCACTATCATGATAACGCTTACAAAGTAATGAACCTGGCTGTTTACCTTCTTCAACAACAGGAATTTTAACATTATAATTAGCAATATTTTCATATTTGTATTTAACATTTTTACAATCAATATTCATGGCAAGTACAATATGGTGTTTACCTGATACTTCATCTAATTCAAGTGATTTCATTAATCCTGGCCATTCAGGACTTGTCTTGTCTAATTCTTGGGATTTCGCAAAAGCAGCAGCTTCTAATCCTATCAATTGTACCTTTTCAATCTTATTAGTTTCTGGATTACGAATAACTTTTCCAATACAGGCATCATCTTGCTCAAGATCAGGACCAACAGTTAAAGTTGTCTTTCCTGTCCCTGAAAGCCCTAAAACAACCCGATCAGATGTCATTCCAGCGTGAAAGGAAATATAACCATCAGACTCCGCTTTATTCCAGACCATAGTCAAATTAGGTTTCTTAAATGCCCCTCCAAAATAATCTACACGAAGGGATAGTACTCTTCGACGATTCTGGTCAATATTGGTGAAATCATACAGAGTCATTGGTTCGTTTGGATCGAAATTGGGCCAAAATTCTCGAATCTGATTAACATATTTCAAAGGTAAAGGTTCTGACACAATAAAGTTCCAACAATCAATCTGCATCTCCTTTTTGGGAGGAAATACCATTAGCTTGCCCATCCATCCAACATAAGCTAAATGTGGATTTTTTATGCTTATTGTTGTTCTCAGGCCAATCTCATACCCATGTTCTCCTTGGATACCATCCTGTATTAGAACAGGGATCTTTTCCTCACGGAGATACTTCATAACAACTTTATATAATTTCGTTCCTCTATCTCTATCGAAGGCTTTCTGCCCTGTACCAAGACGATAACCCGAGGGTACCATATAATATACTCTATCAGGTCTTCTTCCGGTTTGAATTGATCCAAATAAGTATTGAAAATCTTTAGTTATTATATAATAAGGTTTAAGGAATTCTTCAAACCATTCATGATCAGGATTTCGAATAATCATACTGTCACTTGATATAATACAATCATAGCCAATATTGACCTCGGAAAGTATCTCTGTCATTATAAACACTCTCTTTGATAACTAATATGCGCATTTGTGATTGATAGGAAGGATTGATTTTGAATTCTTGGGCATTGGAATTGAGTTTATAAATCGTTATAATTTATTACAATTCTAAATTTAAACTCATAGTAGATGATGAATTTTTTAATGAGTTAATTAGTTTTTGGAATAGAATAACTGATATACTTAGAATTATTTTATGGGGGAGATTATGCCAAAAGATTTCTAACCTGGATTAGAAATTTAACATTGAAGAATCAGAGGGCTCGAAATAAAGATAGCAACAATTCTATTACTCTATAAATTTGGTATTCCCACTTAAAAAATGCATCTAGTTATTCATTTGCCTTTTTTACAATGACTTCTCCAGAAAAAGGAATATATTTAAGTAATGTAAAATCCATTTGTTTCGATTAATTACCATGATCACGAGGTTACAATAAATGAGCGAAGAGGAAAAAAAAATTCCTGAAGATTTGAAAAAGGAACTATTGAAAAAAACAAAGGAAGATGGTTTCCACAGTATAGAGGATGCAAAGGCAAAATTAGAAGGTAAAATACCTACTAAGCCTAAGAAAAATAAATAAAACCTTTTATATTACCTCTATTTTCGTCGAATCGGTTTGAAACCATTGGAGAAGGAGTCCCCTTAATTTTTTCTCTGTTATTCAAAATTCTCAATTAGATATTCAGAAAAAACTAGCTAAAGCTTTAAAATGCATAAAAAACTCAATGTTCGTATGATTACTCTCACAACAGATTTAATTAAAAAGTCGAAAATTAAACTTGATTTGGGACTAGGGGTTTCTATTATTTATAATTTAATAACACTAGAAGAAGCAGGTTTAAATCTGGATAAACTCCCGTTTTCAATTCGTGTACTGCTAGAAAATATTTTAAGGAATTTTGATGATAATATAATAACCCTTGACGATGTAAATACAATCGCTAACTGGCCTACAGGAGTGAATGAAGCTTCTATCCCGTATATGCCAGCACGAGTTCTGCTCCAAGACCTTACAGGAGTACCTTTAATTGTTGATATGGCCGCAATTCGTGAAGCAGTTGCAATAAATGGAGGAGATCCAGATATGATCAATCCCATTAATCCAGTAGATTTGGTAATTGATCACTCTGTCCAGGTTGATTATTATGGTTCACCTCATGCGTGTCATTTAAATCTCGAAAAAGAATATGAACGTAATAAAGAAAGATATTACCTTATTAAATGGGCACAACAATCTTTTGGCAACACTAGAATAGTTCCTACGGGCTCGGGTATTTGCCATCAAGTAAATTTAGAATATCTTGCCTCTACAGTCATTCAAAGAGACTTTAAAGGTGAATTATCAGCTTTTCCTGATACATGTGTGGGAACAGATTCTCATACTCCAATGGTGAATGGAGTTTCAGTGATTGGATGGGGAGTCGGTGGAATTGAAGCAGAAGCTGTGATGCTTGGTCAACCATACTACATACCTCTTCCTGAAGTTGTGGGCATTAAACTAACAGGATCATTACCAGAGGGAGCTACAGCAACTGATCTAGTACTTACAATCACAGAAATGTTAAGAAAAAGAAATTTGGTAGGAAGATTTGTAGAATATTTTGGTCAAGGGTTATCTAATCTCACAGTCCCTGATAGAGCAACTATTAGTAATATGAGCCCAGAAATGGCGATAACAATCGGATTTTTTCCAATTGATGACCAAACATTAAAGTATTTAATCCTAAGTGGAAGAGATGAAAAACATGTTAAATTCATTGAGAAATATGCACGGCAACAAAAACTATTCAGAACAGATAAGACACCTGATCCTGAATTCAATCACGTTTTAAACCTCGATTTAAGTACCATTAAACCTTCGATTGCGGGCCCACTTAATCCAGAAGAACAGGTTACTTTAGAACATTCGAAAGAACGATTAAATAAATATTTGAAAGATCATGCATTATCACTTAATCGTGAAAAGATTTCTACCTCTGTGATGATTAAAGACAAAAAGTTGACCTTAAATGAAGGAGATTTAGTAATTGCAGCAATTACCTCTTGTACTAACACCTCAAATCCCTCTGTGATGATCGGGGCAGGATTATTAGCTAAAAAAGCTGTTGAACATGGATTAACTGTAAATCCTTTGATTAAAACAAGCCTTGCCCCAGGATCAAAAGTAGTTACTGATTATTTGAATGATTTGGACTTAACAAGATATTTAGACATATTGGGATTTAATTTAGTTGGTTACGGGTGTACAACTTGTATTGGAAACAGTGGGCCTTTATTAGAACCTATAGAAAAAGCAATCACTGAGAAAGATATGTATGTATGTTCAATCTTGAGTGGGAATCGAAATTATGGAGGACGGGTACATCAATTAACACGAGGTAACTTCCTAGCGTCACCTATACTAGTTGTTGCATATGCACTCGCTGGGACGATGAACATCAATCTAACAAAGGATCCACTTGGTCAGTCTAAAGAAGGAAAACCAGTGTATCTAAAGGACATATGGCCTACAAATGAGGAGATCAAACAAGCAGCCAAAAAAGGAATCAGTCCTGAAATGTATAAGAAAGAATATTCCGTTATAGCAAAAGGTGATGCTAATTGGCAGGCTTTAGAAGCTCCTAATACAACTTTATTCCAATGGGATCCTGATTCAACATATATACGAGCACCTCCCTTTTTTAATCAATTCAAACCTGGTAAAATTAAACCTAGTAACGTAAAGGGGGCAAGAGTACTATTAACTCTAGATGATAAAGTATCAACTGATCATATTTCTCCAGCAGGTTCAATTCCAAACGAAAGCCCTGCAGGTAAATACCTTATTTCAAAAGGGGTGAATAAATCAGACTTTAACACCTATGGCGCTCGTCGTGGAAACCACGAAATAATGATGAGAGGAACATTTGCTAATGTTAGGGTTAGAAATCAATTGACACCCAATAAAGAAGGATATTGGACCATTTATCACCCAAAGAACGAATTAACTAGTATCTATGAGGCAGCAGAGAAATATATGAAGAATAATATACCTACAATAATCTTAGGGAGTTCCCTCTATGGGGTGGGTTCAAGTCGTGATTGGGCTGCAAAAGGACCAGCATTACTAGGAGTAAAAGCAGTAATTGCGAAGAGTTTCGAGAGAATCCATCGTTCAAATCTAATTGGAATGGGGATTCTACCACTAGAATTTGAAAAAGGAGAAGGTTGGAGAGAGCTGGATTTAGATGGGACTGAAATCTATGATATCGAAGGATTAGACAACGGGATTACAATAAAAAAGCAATTAAAAGTTATAGCAAGAAAAAAAGATAGTTCTACTGTCGAATTTTTTGTTACAGCACGACTTGATGCACTTATTGAAATAGAATATTATTTACATGGAGGTATATTACCTTATCTTGTAACTGATCTACTTAGGTGACCCCTATCTTAAATTAATTTCTTTTTTCTTACCCTTTGTTAAAATAGTAAACTTAACCCTAAATCATTTTTAAACAATTAATTTAAAAATTTCGATTAATAACCATAATTTCATGAAATTCAAATTGGTAAAGTATTCATCATCTTTTTCAATTATCTTATTCATTATTTTTCTAAATTTCCATTTATTTGAAGTTCATGGAGATCAAACGGATAGAATATTATTACAAGAAGGGCATATAAACATCGATAAAGTCGAATTGATGCCAAATCTCCCTACACCATTTAAAATGAGAGACTGGCGACAAGTTGCAATGGATTATGATTCATTTCTTTTTAATTTCTCAATATCTGGGGAATATTTACCTTTAATAAGTTGGGATAAACGATGGTTGAATTTCGATCGAGATTCTTTTTACCTTCCTTCTTATGTAGGTGTGTCAATTTCAGATGAAGCCATAAATGGGTTAGCTGCTGTTGTTGGAGCTACTCTCGTTGGAATAAACAAAAGTTATCAAAATGGACATAATTGGGTATTAATGTGTGAAAATTGGTACAATATTGAATCAGGGGAATATCTTTATTTAAATAACCGATATGCATCTACAGGTGGAAGTTTTTGGTATGAGCTTCTTCCATCTCTTCTATTTTACCAGTTAGCAGATTTATATCCAGAAACTGGGGAATTTCAAACTGAAGCTCGAGGTATTGCAGATCTGTGGTATGAAGCATGTAAAAATATGGGAGCTAAACTAAATCCTTGGACAATTCCGAATTTCTATTATACTGCGTTTGATTTTAGCATTATGAATCCAATATACAACGGTTTTTGGCGTGAACCTGATGCAGCTGCAGCTGTTGCTTGGTTAGAATATATAGCATACATTAAATGGCAAAATTCAAAATATCTCTCTGGAGCAAAATGGTGTTTAGATTATCTTGAAGAAATAGCATTTAATCCTCTGTATGAAATCTTACTACCTTATGGAGCTTATATTGCAGCTCGAATGAATGCAGAACAAGGAACCACATATGATGTCCAGAAAATAATTAATTGGTGTTTTGGACCTGCAAATGCACGATATGGATGGGGAGTCATAACAGAAACATGGGGAGGTTACGATTGTCATGGATTACATGGAAGTATCACTGATGGAGGTGGTTATGCATTTACGATGGGGACTTTTCAAAATGTTGGGGCTCTTGTTCCACTTGTTCGTTATGATGCACGCTTTGCTCGAGCAATTGGTAAGTATGTGTTGAATGCTGCAAATGCAGCGAGACTTTACTATGGGAATGGGGTTGATTCTCAGCATCAAGACAGTGAGGATTGGATAGAAAATTATGACCCGAATTATTGTATAGCTTATGAAGCACTTAGGAAGGAATGGGGTGGTATAACTCCCTTAGCAACTGGAGATGTTAATCGAAATCGATATCAAAATCAAATAGGCCCAACTAACCTTGGTTTATATGGTTCTTCTCATGTAGGAATCTTTGGAGGGATTATCTCCCCCACAAATGATGAAAAAATCCTTCAACTTAACTGTTTAACTACTGATTACTATCATGATGTTGCTTATCCCACTTATCTTTATTTTAATCCATATAATATAGAAAAGTTAGTCGAAATTGAAGTCGGAGTAAGCGAAAAAGATCTCTATGATGCTACCACTAATAGCTTTGTAGCAAATAGTGTTTCAGGATTGACTTCCTTCATTATACCTAATAATTCTGCAAGTATAATTGTAATAGTTCCATCAAATGGGATAATATCATATGAAGATGGCAAAGCATTTTTGAATGGTATTATTATCGATTATTCTTGTGATGAAATACTAAATCCTCCAGTAACTGAAACAACAGTCACTAGTACTGAAGAAAGGTTAACAGGATCATTATCAACAACCATAAACCGAGCTTGGATTATGAAGCACACAGTCCAGATTGGGATTGTAATCAGTATTATTCTTGCTTTCTCTGGGATCCTAGCATTTATTCTTAAGAAAAAATTCTTTTAATATCATAAATCTGTAAATAATAAAAATTACCTTTGATACTACTTGAAAAATTTAATAAAAAGGTAATTTTCTATTTTATATAGAAATCTAAGAAAAAGAAAGAAAAAAAAGAGAAAAATAAACTTTTTTAATATCGATCTTGGGAACGTGAATCATATCGGCCCCTAGATGATCCTTTACGATCACGATCACGGTCACGACGACCTCCACCGTAGGAAGATCTTCGATCGCCACCGTAGGATGATTTTCGGTCACCGCCACCACCATAAGACCGTCTACCATATTTACGGCGAGGATCCTCAACTCGTTCTTCAGAACGATTGTTCTCCGTATCTACTTCATCAAAACTTGTGGAGTCTTCTGAAAGTTCTCCGAATTTTCCTTTTGAAAGACGAAGTGAATTTTGAAATACATTTGCAAAACCATTGGACAATTTATAGACTTTATCGATTTCTAACATATCTATGTCTTCATTCCAGAGAGTTAAGATGATATTTCCTGAATCATCAGCTACTCGGAAGTCACAAACTCTATGTGTTTCTCCTGAGCGATTTGAAATTTCTCTTTCATCATTTTTTTCGATTACTTGAAAAACTACATTTAAATGCTTCTCAAGTGGTTGAACAGACCCAATTTTAACATCATGGGTTTCATATTCTGTATTTTCATATGACATTTTATACACTTCTATTTATCAACGAATAGAACCTTTTTCTATAGGAAAGTAAAAATTATTCTCAGAATTCATGGTTTCTCGCTCAATAGATACAATGAAGATAAGTATATGTCCAGATCAGCTAATTCTACTTCCAAGAAAATGATATGGTCCTGTGTAACCCTTCTTTTATAATGTTTAAAGATTTTTTTAGTTGGAAAAAATTCTTGATAGAAAAGGCAAACTCAGAAATAGTAAGTCCTTTATTGAAGAATTTAATGATAATTTGTCTAAATTAATTGTTATTTTGCACCAAATCAGAAAGAATAACGACATCAAGAGAGGCTTTGAACACTAATATTACCAAAGTACTAGTCTTCCTCAAAATATTATTAGATAAATGAATAATTTATTTTCTACAAATATATCTTAAATAACTATTTAAAATTCTTTATCCTCTATCTTTGATTATGAAAATACTTCTTATTGAACCCCCAAAGAAGTTTTGGTTTGTCATGGGTGAATATTTACCTCCTCCCTACAATCTCCTCCTTCTAGCTGCAATCATTGAAAAAGAATTTCCTGAAATCAATGTGAAAGTTATTGACTGTCAAGCAAATAGGCTGGATTGGGAAAAACTTAAAAGAAAAATTAGACAAGAAGATCCAGACATTGTAGGGTCGGGGAGTCATGCAACCTGTAATGTATACAAAACAATTCGTACTCTTGATTTAGTTAAGAAGATCAACCCACAAATAGTAACTATAGCTGGTGGAAATCATTTTACAATGTTAGATAAAGTTACTCTCCAAGAGTATCCTTTTATAGACATTATTGTGCGGTATGAAGGAGAAAAAGCTTTGGTTGAGTTACTAGAGTATTATAGTGCAAATGAAACATCGAAAAAAGGATTAAAAGCAATAAAAGGTATTTCATTTATGGAAAACAGAATTTAACACTTTATATAATATCTGGTTTTGAAGAACATGATTCTCTTTTATTAAATCTAGGTAAATTTAAAACTGGAAAATCTTGTCTCTATATTAATAAATTAGATGATGTTGATCAGAATATCTTACAAGAACTCATTAAAAAAT
>NZ_CDLCQJ010000101.1:0-63287 GCF_975850365.1 Candidatus Hodarchaeum mangrovi
GTCCATGCAGTTTCTGCAATTGCAGTCAATCTAGGAAAAACTTGCCAATCGAAACGATCTAAGTTAGGAACCCATTCAGTCCATAATGGTGCTTCAATACCTAGGACATTATTATGAAATTCTTTGGAAAGATTAGAGGGGATAGGGTCAAAGTGATATACTTTCCGTAATGGGGTCATGTAATATGGATAATCAAGGTAAGTATGAAAGAATTTTGAGACTATGAATTTTCTTCCTTTCTGGAGATGAGCTAATGTCAAATCATCTTTTCGTAGCCAATGTTGACCAATAATTTCTTGGTTAAGGTCTTCAAATCTTTCAGTTATAATTTCATTCCAACCAATAGGAATTTTACCTTTTTCCAACAAAAAACTTCCAATTCGATTGGTAAAATATTTTTGTAATGCTTCTTCATTCGCTAAATGCTCATCGATTAATCGTTTTTGACAATCTGGGCACTCTTTCCACCGATCTTTAGGTACTTCATCGCCTCCAAAATGAAAATACCTACTAGGGAACAGTTTTAATAATTCATTAAAAATTTGCTCGAGAAATTGAAAAGTAGATTCTTTACCCACACATAAGACATCTTTCTTAATTCCCCAAGTCGTAGCGACTTCAAATGGCCCACCAGTACAGCTATATTCAGGATAAGAGGCTAGGATTGCTGTTGAATGACCAGGTAGGTCAATCTCAGGAATAACATCTATAAAAAGTTGTGAGGCATAATCAACAATTTCGTGTATGTCTTCTTGGGTATAAAAACCTTGATGAGGAGGCCCCTTCTTTTTACCACGTATAAAACTGCGGTAACCTCCAATTTGAGACGATTTACGAAAAGATCCAATTTCGGTCAGCTTTGGGAATTTATTAATTTGAATGCGCCAGCCTTGATCCTCTGATAGATGCCAATGAAATTTATTTAGCTTGTGGAGAGCCATAAGATCAAGCATTCGCTTGACAGTAGTTTTCCCTTGGAAATGTCTCCCCTCATCTAACATAAAGCCTCGCCATCGAAAACGAGGGTAATCGACAATCTCAATCCCTTGAATTGGCCATACAGCAGTTTCTATTGGAGAAAGAGGGATAAGTTGCCTTAAAGTTTGGATAGCATAGTATAATCCCCTTTCATGGGCTCCCTGAATCAGAATTTTTTCTGTGTCAATTATTAAAGAGTACCCCTCTTTTCCTAAATTACTAAGCTTATCATTTAGCCTTAAATTTATACAATTAGAAGAATAAGTCTCTTTAGAAATCCTACATTCTAGCCCAATATCATCAACCAAAACTTTTTGGAGAATATTACCTGAAGCTTGTAATCTGGGGGAAATATCAATAAAGGTTTCCTTTGAAAGGAAAAAATTACCCTTATTAAGGGTGATCTTCACTGGATGAGGAATTACTGGGGGAATTTTCAATCTTATCATATCATATAATGGATTATATCCTATGCTTTGGATTTCCTCTAACTTTATTTAAAAAAAGATATAATTGGAATAGCTACTATTACGAGTTCTTAGCGGAATAAATTCTAGAATTTAATTCTTACTCTTTTCATTCATCTTTTTTTTCTATTCAAAAAATCAATAGAAATTTTTTGAGTATCTCTTGCATCAAATACACCATACTTTATACCAGATTGGTAAATTTTGGGAAGAGATGCATAATAAATGTAAAAAAGAAAAATAAATATTGAGAAATTAACGAAAAAAACTAAGATTCTTAGTCTTTTACTCAAGCCTGACCGTTTCTCCCCAGTAATTGAATAAATCGCGTTAATGATGTGAACAGAAAGAGGAATAGGTGCAAGAAATATAGCTATAGTCTCGCTTTCAAACGGATAAGTAGCGTTTCGTTTTTGAATGGCAATACTAACACTGTAGAATAAGGAAATTAAGAAGATTAAAGCTTGGCTTACCCAGTAGATTGGATTTAGTTTAGAGAGTCTTTCTCTTCTCTTAGAAGTTTTTATGTTAGAAATATCTGTCTGATTTAAACCAACTGACTTGGTTAAAAATTCAAGTTTTTTATCCTCTAAATTTTACACAATCCTATGATTTCACTTTCCTAATTCATTAGAATAAACTCCATACGCTACTGGAGGACCCTGATAAGGGACATAGATAATATTAAAAAAATGACCAACAGTGTAACCAATAAAAAATCCAAAAATGAATATAAGAAATGTAATAACAAGCAATCTAAGTAATAATTTGGGTTTATCTAATTTTGAAAAAATAATGGAATTGCAAAAGAGGATAGCTGATCCAAATGGATAATCAGGGTTCACTTCAATTATTCTATCTGGAACTATAGCATATCCACTCAAGAATGAAGAAACACCTATGATTGATTCAACTAATAAAAATGAATTTCTTGATATTTTTTTCCTTTTTTTCGCGTTCTGAATTTCATTGACATCATTGAGTGTCAAGCCAACATTATTTGCTATTTTTATCAATTCAGAATCAGATTTAGCCACAATATCATCCAGAGCTGTTTTTCTATAAGTTTTGTTGAAGAGTATTATTATATAATAGGATAATTATTTTTAAAATCTTGTATCTAAGAGAAGGATAATTTAAAAAAATACAAAGAAGTGTAAAACTAGAATATTCAAGTATTAAGTCAAAAATGATCATCTAGGGTTAAAGGAGAATTAAAACTGCAATCACTTCAATGTGCAGTATGGGAAATAACTCTTGAATGTAATCTGAAATGCTCTCATTGTGGATCCTCAGCAGGAAAAAAACGGAAAGGTGAGCTAACAACACTTGAAAGTATTGAGATATGCGAACAATTAGCCAATTTAAACTGTTCTACTATTGCTCTGATGGGAGGAGAACCTTTTTTAAAAGATGATTGGGAAAAAATCGCTCAATGTATAGTAGACCTAGGCATGAAACTGACTATAGTTTCCAATGGATTTATACTGAACCATTACCTGAATGAATTAATAAGATTACGACCAACAGTAGTAGGTATTAGTTTGGATGGACTCCGAAAAACCCATGATAAAATACGAGGCAAAAATGGATCTTTTGATCAGGCTGTAAAATCTATAAATCTACTAAGAAAAAATAATATCCAAACAACCATTATTACAACGGTCAGCAAAATAAATTTTAAAGAGCTTCCTAAAATACAGAAATTGATCTATAATAAGGGAGTTAATTGGCAAATTCAACTAGCATCTCCATTTGGAAACTTTGACAAGATTGATATGCTTTCCTATGAAGAATTTTATGCAGTTGGTTTATTAATCGCATCGTGGAGAGCAAAACATCATTTTCTGAATATGCCAGTAATAGGAACTCATTGTATTGGGTACCATTCAAAAATAATGGAGAATTTCATTTGGGATGGATGCACAGCAGGAAGAACGACAATGGGTATTACTTGTCAAGGTGATGTGGTAGGTTGTTTAGCAATGGGAAATGATCGTTTCATTGAAGGAAATCTGCGCGAAAAGAGTTTAGAAGAAATATGGCAAAACAAAAACGCATTTTCCTATAATAGGAAGTTTACAATGAATAAGTTAGGAGAATATTGCTCGAACTGTAGATTTGGAGAAAGTTGTAAAGGGGGTTGTAACTCAGTATCATTTAGTACAACAAATAAATGCCATAACGATCCATTTTGTTTTCATAGAATTGAAAAAGAGATCATAAATAAATAATGTAAGTTATCATATGAGTAGTGGAAAAATGGTTAATGAAGTTAATTTACATATTGGATGTGGAGAAAACTATTTTCCAAAGTCCCTAAACATTGACATAAATGAGAAATCAATTGCTGATATGGTTGCTCATGCTATTTTTCTACCAATAAAGGATGATAGTGTGGCTTCAATAAAATCGTACCATTTAATAGAACATTTTGACTGGGTAGATATACAATATTTGTTTAATGAATGGTACAGAGTATTAAAAGGGGGAGGAAAAGTAATTATTGAAGTTCCAGATATAGAAAAAGGGATAAAAGATCTTAAACAAAATAAAATATTGAAAAACCAAGTAAAGTGTATTCAATGGATGTTTGGAATAGATTCACTTGGGATGCATCACAAAGCTGGATTAACTTTTGATGTAATAAGGAATATACTTCAAGAGTTAGGATTCGAAGATATCATTAAAGAAAAACCAAAAACACATCTATATGGGAAAGGATTAAGGATATGTTGTATTAAGCCAGAAGAAGAGATTTTAGATCAAAAAATAATTCATCGATACTATAAAACTAGAATTTTTAGATTTATGTTGTTTAACCCCTCAAAAGAAAAAACTCTGTTAGAATTAAATCATTTAAATAAAATTTATGAATTGTTAAGATCTCTGGACAAGATAAAAGCTGAAAACCAATTAATAGAGGCAATTTTGGATTTATCAATTGCTAATCCAACCTTGGGACTAGAATTATTAGATGTATTAACAAATAGGGACATGATATCTCCAGAAAATATAAAAAAATGCGAAAATCTATTAATATACTTAGAAAAAATATCTTTTCAAAAGAAAATCATTAATTTATGGAAAAAAAAAGGAAAACAGCCAGGAAAATTCAATGAGGAGTTTCAAAGGTTCATTCAAAAGATTAAAAATAAATTAATTATAAATTTAAGAAATAACAATAATATTGAGAAAAATTTCTCTTATATATCGAAATTAGAAAACTCTAATCTACTATTTTTTGACAAATACTTTATTTTACAATCTGCAGTGGTAAATTTTAACTTAGGACTCCGTTATTTCACCAAAAAGGATTATACATTAGCTTTAATTAAATTAAGAGAGAGCTTACGATATAGTAAAGATAGTTTTCTGGTATATTGGAATATAGCACGATTATTGGCTATAAAGGATGATCCTCAAGTTGAAAAATTTTATAAAACTGCATATCATTTAATACAGGATAAAGGGAGGAAAATACTCCTTCTGAATGAAATGAAAGAAGTATTAATAGAGAAGAATGTTTTAAAATATAGAGATCCATATATGATAACTGATTAAAGCTAAACTATGGAAAGAATGAAAGATTGAACACCCGCGATCCTAAACTTACTGTTTTGTTGTTTAATGAAGCTATTAATAATCGTAACATTCAGGCTTTAGCAAATCTAATGACAGATGATCACAAATTTATTGATCGTAAGAATGAAGTAACCAGTCCTAAACAGGCAATGGTTCAAGGTTGGAAATATTTTTTCAAAAATTTCCCTGGATATTAGAACTATTTTTCAAGAATTGAATCTCAAAGTGAGACTGTAATAATTCCTGGATATGCTATATGGGAAAAGGGAGGAAAAAAAGATTATGCAATCTGGGTTGCAAAGGTTCAAAACGATTGTATAGCTGAATGGCGTATATATGAAGATAATGAAGAGATTCGTAAAAAATTTAATATCAAATAGTTTCGATTTCTATTAAACTAATAAAATCATTACTAAAAAAGATAATATGAAAAAACTTAGAAAAAATGCAAGAGAAAAAAGGGATTTTAAGATGGAAAAAATAGGGCAGGAAGCATATGTTCTCGACACAAGTGCTCACTCAGCTCTACTTACTTCCTCACGTTTAATTTTGGTTGATTCAGGAAGTGAGAATACTAAATTACAATTAAGAAGAGAAATAATGAAATGTGGCTATAAAGTTTCTGACATTCAACATATTATAATCACTCATGTCCATCAAGATCATATTGGGGGTTTGGCAATGATAAAAGAGGAAAGTGGAGCACGAACTGCCTCTCACATTCTAGAAGCTGAATCTATAACTAAAAAAACGCAGATTAAAATTAAAGATCGACTTGTTGATAGCCAAATTTATCAGGGCCTCCTTGTAATCCATACTCCAGGACATACAAAGGGTAATATTGCACTCTTAGACCAGGAAAACGGATTACTTGTTGCAGGAGATAGCTTTCGTTCTCAAGATAATCAATTTCTTCCAATGCCTGACCACTATAACCTTGATACAGAAGAACATAAGAAATCAATGAAGAAATTACTTGATTATTCATTTGATCATGTGATTGTCGGTCATGGACACCCTATACATTTCGAGGCTCATAAAATCCTTTTTAACTCGTTATAATGCTCCTTTACCTGAAAAATCGAAATCCTATTACCTATCTGTTACAATTTAGTCATTCGTTTAATGAATTCATGATTTAAGAATAAAAAGAAATTGAGGACAATAAGTCTTTATTTTCCACGCACATAAAAGACTTTATGAATAGTATTATCGTTAAAAGATTTTAAGGGCTTTTTGATGCAGGTAAATACGCGAATTTCTATGTTTCAGGAGGTCAGCATCTATGGGGGGAGGTTTTTGTACATCCAAAATATCCTAATTATATTAATTATTCTGCTTTTTTTACCTCAATTCTTTTTATTATATTTTTCTTGGCAATTAGCATATATTCTAGGAGGAATAATTAATTTAACCTTCATATTCGCAATTATTATAGACCTAATTGCGATTTCTCTGATTTGTATTAGTTATGGAGCTATTTTTTATTATTCTGAGGAAATAATTTATTCTAAATTTAATTAATTTAGAATTAAATTAATTAAAAGATTAATTAATTAAAAGATATACTACATAATGATTATGCTTAAAGAATGATATTTGTTTTTGATCTTTTAACTGTAGTGAAGACAAATGATAAGAGAGTTAACGAAACGAGAGGCGTATGATCTAGTAATTGGCGCAAAAATATTGGCAAATGGTGGAGGGGGTAACGAAAAACAGGCCCTAAATCTAATTGACGAGATATATAACATGCAGAGGAGTTTTAAGCTTGCATCGTTATCCTCCTTGAAAAAAAACGATTTATTGTGCATTATCGGATTAGTTGGAGGAGGAGTCTGTAAGGAGGAAAAAAATGTTGTAAAGGATTTACAAAGCATAATAAGAAATCCAATGACAACTGCAGTAAATATACTAGAAGATTATATAGGAACACATTTTACTGGATTTGTAGCTACTGAATTGGGCCCCAATAATTCCATAATTCCCCTTTATGTTGCTGCTTTAATGAACAGAATAGTTGTTGATGGTGATTGTTGTGGAAGGAGTAAACCGAAAATTTCTATTAGTACAACAACTGTAAAGGATATTCCAATTTTTCCTTTCAGTATTTGCAGTGAATTTGGTGATAAGATTATTGTGGAGGAGACTATTGATGACTCACGTGGTGAATTCATTGCGAGACTCATTTCACGATTTTCTAACGGCTCTATTGGAGTTGCACGATGTTCAATGACGGTACAGCAAGCTGAAGAAGCGATAATATCCTTTACATTATCTAAAGCGATTCAGCTTGGTAAAATTGTACGTGAAAGTCCACAAGACAAAAAAGATCCCATTCAAGCTATTTTAAAAACTATACCCGAGTCATTTCTAGTTTTTAAAGGAAAAATTATAAATTTTAAAAGAAATGAAGAGGGAGGATTCACATCTGGAATCATTGAATTAGAGAATGAAAATAATCATAGTTTCAAAGTTTTCTATCAAAATGAATACCTACTCACATGGTTTGATAAGGAACAGTTTATTTCATGTCCTGATAGTATACTGATTGTTGATAAAAAAACAGGTTTCGGATTGACTCCTTGGGAAGATGATTTTAAAATAAATCGAGAAGTAGTGGTGTTAGCTATAGATGCACCAAAGATATGGCAAACAAAAAGAGGATTGGAGATTTTTGGCCCACAGAATTTTCAAAAAGATTGGAAATTTTATAAACCAGCAAGCAAATTAGTCTCTAAATGATATTCATTAGATTAAATATCAATATTTTTAATCTAGTTAAGAATTCTTTGAACTATGATGAATCCAATTGTTACAACAATAAAAATTTGAATATAATTCAAAAAAAAATAACGAATATTTAAAAGATTTACAAAATAAATGTTTTTAGGATAATATCTGACAAAAATCATGAGTTCGAAAACTAAAAACGAGGTCAAACTAATTGTAAATGTTTTATCCATGATAAAAAAGATCTATTCTCTCAAGAATTTTCTATGTGTCTTTGGAGAAAAATCATAATAAAAGTTGAATACAATCTTAAAAAGCAAAATTAAGCTAAAACATAGAAATGCAACGATTGCTAAAAAAATAAATCCTTCTTTAAAACTAAAATTATCCACAAACCAACCAAAAATAGTAGGGGAAAGCGCTCCAGTAAGTGTTGCCCCAGTAAATAATGCCCCAAAAGCTTGCCCCATATCTATCCCACTTGTTACTTCTGAAATAATGGTAGGAAGTATGGATGCCCCTAAAAAGAAAAAAAAGGTCAGGTTAAAGTAAATAACTAGAACAGAAACTGGATCTGTTCGAAACAAAGCCAGTAATAGTAATAAGGAACTTGCAAGCCCAGTTGAGAGTAACATCATATTAATTCGTATAGCGACTCGTTCTTTCTTTAGGCAATTTCTCCTTTGAATACGTAAATTATTGATATACCCAGCTAAAAACGAAGCAAAGGATCCAAGCCCGAGAGCAATTGCAGTTAGAATTGAAGCATGTACTTTCTCAAAAGCGAATGCATCAGCAAAGATAACATTTGTAAAATAAGATAGGGTTCGAAAGACTGGGGCACGAGCAGCGGAAATGATAACTAAGACTATAACTAAAAATATCAATTGGGTTTTAATAAACTGTTTATCTGCGGTTAATTCTTTAGATTTATGGTTATTGATAAAATCATCTGTCATTTTATTGGAAGGGTAAAATTTGGCTAATGTCAAGCCTGAAAAAAATTGAATAAGTCCAAATGCTAAAAATGCTACTCTCCATCCCCCGAAATTAACTGCAATGAGCATCGCAACTAATGGTGTCAATGCAGATCCAAAATTTCCCGCTACTGCGTTAATACCCATATTTTTATCTTTATTAGGCATGCTATTTATAAGAGAGAAAGCTAATGGATGATATGTTGAAAGAGCGATCCCCAGAAGGATTGTCCCAATGGCTAGTTCTATGAAACTTTGAGCTATGCTCATTATAAATGCAAAAATAGCAATACCGATCAGTCCGAGCCAGATCATTGACTTACGCCATGTAGGCTTACGGTCACCGAGATAACCAACAACCGTGGATAAAAAGATCATCATAAACAAGGGAATTGTTCCAAGTAGTCCCTGTTCAGTATAAGTCAGAAGTATGTCACTTTGAAGGTAAATAAGAAGGTTAGGAGTTAGATAATTCCCTACATGATTCATAAAATGACCTATTGAGATCCAAAAGATGATATTTCGTTCTATCGCTGAATCTATTTCCATACCGAGTCAATGTGTTTTTTTCTTATTGCGTTTATATGCCATAGCATATAATGGTTTTGGGGATATGAAATAGCTTGTGGCAAAACTGTTTTTTAATAGTAAGTGTTTTAGTTGTAAAGCAGAAATTCTACACGAATTATTAGTCAGAGGACTCTATGTGATTATTCGGGAATTTTTAGCCATTCATGAATCGGGAATAGTACTTTTTCATAGAAAGTATGTTTCTTCAAAAAGCAAAACATCTACTGAACAACTACTTCTTCGATCTGGCTTGATCTCTGCACTTTATAATTACACGAGTGAAGTTGAACACGACGCTTTAGACTTTATTAAGATGGAAAAGGTCACATTATTTTTTAAAAAACGATTTCAATTATTATTCGTTCTGTTTCTAGAATCTTCTTTTCCAACTGTCTGGTGTGAAGCTGAGTTTGATGAATTACTTTCGAAATTCTTTGAACTATTTCCAGGAATCATTTTGAACCAAGATGTCATTGATGTTCGTTTATTTGAGGGATTTTTGCCTCATGCGGATTTGATTATTACTAATCTTTCCAAGAAACTTGAATTATTGATGTTTCTCATTGAAGATGAATTAATGACAGAGGATGAATATTCTCAAACTGAAAATCTTAATATTCTTGGAAATAAGGTGGGGATCCGCCTTTTAAATCGGAATCATGACATTTTTCAACATATTTTACTTCAAGGAGATGAAGCAATTCTAGAACATCTTGACCACATCATCGCTATGTTATTGGGGGACCATCATATTTCCCGAGAGAACACAACATTCTCTCTTGAATGTACTAAGTGTTTTTTGTGTCCTAAAGGTAATGTTTTGCAAGATTGTTTCTTCTCAGGACTTTTAAATACGATTATCAATCAGCTGGATAAAGATTTTCGTGTTCAAGTTCTAACATCTTCTGTTCTTGGAAAATTCTAAGTAAATCGAAAGAATAAGTTTATTTGTAGCAATACGAAGGGTCACTTATGGAAGCCTTCTCAGAATTAAGAGTACCAGAGCTCGATGTACATCTACCTCGTCTTTCACTTGCTCTTCATAAAGACCTTTTAGGTTGGTCCCTTCAACAGGCTTGGGAAACTCTGAACTTTCAGGAACTTGCCAACAGTTTAGAAGAATTCATTACTTCACACACACACTTTGACTCCGAACTTCCAGAATTATATTACATTCAAGCCAAACTATTGTTTATGGCAGGGGACTTATTGAAGTTAAATGAACTCTATTTCTTGACTATTAATAATGCCCCTCATTTAGGTGTAATATTATTTTATGCATTAGGCCTAGCCTTCCAAGGCCATACTAACGAAGCGTTAGAAATTATAAATAAAACAAATTTAAAAAGTCATTCCAATGATTTTATGCTTTTTGCTGAAGGCATGGGTCTCATTCTTTATATTTATTCTATTAAAAGGGATTATGCTCATATTAGCGTTATAAAAAACAAACTATTAAAATATTTAAATAAGAATAAAGTACCTGATGAAATTAAAGCCTATATTTTACCTTGGGCGGATATTCGTCATGCTTATTCATTACGTGCGAGTGGCCAGATCCAAAAGGCTCAAAGAATGCTTATTCATACTCTGGATGAATTGGAATTCTTCCCACACCGTTTTTTTCAAACAATGGCACTAACTGTGCTTGGTCAATGCTATCATAATAGGGGACGTATTTCCACCGCCTTGGATTATTATGATCAAGCTATCGACATAGCACAAACGACCAAAGCACAAACCCAATTATCAATTCTGTATAATCGGATTGGAATAGCATTTGTTTCCAAAAAGGAATATACTCTAGCAAACGATTATTTTAAAATAGCAATCAATTACGCTAATGAATCGGGAGCCCGTTGGTTGTTAATTGGACCATTAGTAAACAGAGTCCAATACAAATTAGCTCAAGGAAAGATTCAAGACGCTATATCAGATTACCATATGTTTGTAGAAGTAGCAGAAGGAACAGGTGATGACCAAGAACTTTGTTTTGCCCTTATGGCTCTTGCAGAACTTTACCAACAAATCGATGATTTACCAAAATATAAATTTTATTTAGAAAAAGGGGTTCAGCTAGGGCTTAAACTAGGTATTTTTCAACTCGCTCATAACGACAATTCCGATTTAGATGAATATAACTAATTATATAGCTCTTATTTTTTGTATTATTCCTATAATGACTTTCATGTGAAAGAAAAAAGATTTATGAAAACTCAATATTATCCCAAATTAGATGAAGAAGGTGAGTTTACAATCGTCTAAGCGAAGGATCCCAATCGCTATAGTAGGCCTTGAGAATGCCGGAAAAACTTCTTTTACCATCCGCCTAAAAACTGGAAAATTCCGATCAACCGTTATTCCTACACGAGGCATTGATATAGAAACATGGGAAGATGAAGAAGGAGCAGGATATTTCAATCTATTCGACTTGGGAGGCCACACTCATTTTCGAGAAATGTTTTGGAAAACTTATGTCCAACTTTCTAATGGGATCATCTTTATTATCGATTCTAGTGATAAAAATCGTCTAAAAGAATCTGCTAAATGGTTTTGGAATTGTATCGATTGGAATAAGACCGCTCCTTTGCTCATATTAGTAAATAAAGTCGATTTAATTCCCCATGCGGATATCTCGGAAATAATGGAAGTTTTTCAATTAGGTAATCTTAGTCAAAATCCAAATCGTCCTTATCAAATATTTGAGACCTCTATTAAAACTGGGATTAACTTAGATGATGCAATTGAATGGTTCTTTCAAAAAATTACTACTGAAATTAGTACAAAGCGGATTAAGCTTAAAGGAATGTATATTTATCTGCCAACAGGACTTTTAATTGCGTCTCATAGATTCAAGAGATTTGATGATGAGCTAGATGATGATTTAGTTCCTGGCTTTCTCGTTGCAGTCGATAATATCGCCTCTGGGGTAATTGGAACCCGAGATAGCCTTCAATCTATTAACTCAGCAAATAATTCTATCCTTATGGTTAAACGTTATGGATTACTATGTGCCATAGTGTCTGAAAAAGGCTCTGATCCCAAAATAACCCGTATTATTGCAGAATCTTTTTTAAACTATTTACAGGGTCAATTTAATACTGAAATAAAGCAATTTAAAGTTGATGGGAAAATTCACCTTCCTCAAGATTTCATCGTAAATTATTTAATGAAGGAATTTGCAGAAAACATAATCTTTGAATAAGAGCTCTTAAAGTTTATCAAATATATTCTAACGAGGTAATATTTTTGGAAAAACGCTGGATGATGATAATTGTCTTTTCAACTACAATTGTCCTAGGTTTAATGGTTTTTTTAGCTTTTTCGCTTGTTTTAAATAATGAAAATGGTATCATAGATTCCTCACCTGATTATCCCATTATTTCAGTATTTATACTATTTCTATTAATTATTTTTGCCGTTCTTATTCCTATTATGCGGTTTTTTCGGCGATAATAATAGGCAATAGGATATTTAATGGAGTAAATTCCCTTTTTAAATTATTAGATATTCCTGTGATTTGAGACATATCAAAAAAGTGATTGATCGAATTAGTCTGCCAATTTGAAAAGTTTTTTATTTTTAATATCTATTATCAACCTGAACTCTTTTCTATTAATATCTGGGACTTTTTATGGTTAACGTTTTCATAATTGATGATGATGAAAGCATTGTTTTTCTATTTCAAGAATTCCTTGGATTAAATGGACATAAAGTAATTGCAAAGGCCTTTGATGGAGAAGAAGCGATTCAAGTTTTTAAAAATCTATTAATTACATCCTTTTATCCGGATATTATATTAATAGATTACCGAATGCCAAAAAAAGATGGATTAGAGGTTACTAAAGAACTCCTTTCCCTTAAATCAGATCTGAAAATCATCTTCGTGAGTGCTGATAGTAGTATTAAAGAAAAGGCATTCAAAGCAGGTATTATTTCTTTTTTAGAGAAACCAACTGACTTAGAATTTTTAAACAATACAATAAAACAAGCTGTCTCAAAGTAGTTCTAGATACCATTATAAATAGACTTTTAATCATAGTCCAGTGGATTTTTTTAAGGTATTTATCTAGGTTTTAGCGCTTTGTAAGCAATTATAAAACTATGACAAGCTCAAAAGGAGGTGTAATTCATCAATGCTGGATTATAAAGATAATAGAAGAACAAAACGATGGACTTTGGTTTACATTGGTAGTTACACCTTAAATCAATTATTTTAAGCATTAAGTTAAACATCCTGTTTCTACCTTTTTGAAACCATAAAAGACTTCGCGTTGAAATTTCAGAGAATTTGTCTCTAGACTGATGATGTGAGCTTGTTTATGACATTTATCTCACAGTCTCTGCTATTTGGATAATAATACATGTTTTAGCACTGGAGACTCTATATAATTAACTAAGAACGATTCAAACCAAAAAATTTTTAAATTAAAGCATTAATTTTGTATTAAATTAAGATTATAATTGTATAATTCTTTAAAAATGTTATTAATGCACAAATTAACAGGTAGAAAGAATATAAAGGAAATTTAGATTAAAATTGAGTATTGATAAAAACCAGCGATTGGGTTATGATCGGTTCGGAAAACGAGAAAAGGACCGCGAAGAAGAAAAATTTCACAAGATAACGAAAAAACGTGAAATTCGTGAGATACGAATCGTTGAAGCCAAACAACAACTCTTAGCTATCCCAGAGATTTCTAAAATCCGCTCTATTATAGGAGCGGGAAAAGAAGCTACGGTTTTACTTGCAATTGATACACAGGAACAGTTTGTTTGCGCAAAAGTTTTTAGATTCTTCACTAGTACTATCAAAAAACGTTTAAAAGGAACAATTCATCTTTTTCCTGAAGATATGGCATCAATCGCAGCAAAACAAGAATATTGGAACCTTAAAGAAATGTATGAGAAAGGAATTCCTGTCCCGCAACCAATAAAGCTGAAAGATAATATCTTACTTATGAAATTCATTTCTGATAAAATTAATGAAGAAAAACCAGCCCCTCTAATACGGGATATTACTATAGCTGACCCTACAGAGACACTATATGATGCTGTGGATATTTTAGCAGATCTTTTTCTTAAAGCTCAATTTATTCATGGAGATTATAGTGAACATAATTTAATGGTCGGAGAGCAGTTGATTACGATGGATGTCTCCCAATCGGTTCAGTACAATCAAAAAACATTTATTAATACCCCAATTCGCATTAGAATAGACCGAGCAGTAGACCTTCTTAAAACAGACCTGATAAACCTTAATAAATATTTTCAAAGAAGGTATAAAGTATTTTTTAATACTGAAGAGGTCTTAGAATCCATAGTAAAAGAATTACCACCAAGACTCAAGAATTTTCTGGAAGAAAAAACTATGGAAATTTACCCAGGAGAAATGCTTTCTACTGAGGTTCTTAATGGAAAACAATCCTATCGTGATATGATGGTTTTTCAAAGGTCTAGAAGATCAAGACAAAAGCCAAAACACTAGGGGTGATCTTAACTCAATCAAAATAAAATAAATAATCTTCAATATTTACTTGAAAAACAAAATATGACTCCTCTTTTAAATGAGAACTCTCCTTATAACAATGATTATGCAGATATAACCAAATACATTAATAATGTTAATTTTAGGAGGATTATCATTCATACTCCTTTGTATTGGATTATTTTCTCTTTCCTTTTAATGCTATTCTTCCCCAGCTCTAGTAAAACCTTCCACTTATCTACATATATTCATATCTAGTGGTACGATTTTATTTTTATTATGTATTCTTTTATTTTTCATTGATTTTGGAACTTGGGGAAATTTTTTTATAGTAAAACAGATAGTAGTACCCCTTCAATTACTAAGTAATCTTTCTTTAACAATTTTTTTTGTTCATCCTGTTATTTTTGTTCTAAATCCTACTCTCGTTCCTTCAAAAAGTCTTTTTTTAATACTTGCTACATTTTATGCACTTTTATTTATCCCAATCTCTCTTTTATGGCAAAAATTTAATTATCGATTTAGTCTCGAATGGTTTATACGACAATATTCATAAGATTATTTCACTTTTATTATCATAAACATTTATATCCTCACTATGAGATAATAATTGAATAAAACTAAAGAAAAAGACACCGAGGTAGATTTGTGAAAGCTATTCAATTACCTATTAAAACTTTAAATTGGTTATTAGAAGAGAATAATCCTCCTATAAGAAATTTGACGAAAAAATTCATACAAGATAAGTCCCTTTCAAAGAATGAGATTGATGAAGTAAACGAATATCCACCTATCAAAAAGCTAATCTCATTGATTAAACCAAACGGAACTTGGAGTAACCAGAAAGATCCTTATAAGAAATATACAGGTGATTATTGGCAATTAATCTTTCTTTGTGATTTGAATGCGAACCCAAATGATCTAATCCATAATGCATGTATTAATATTCTATCCTATCAGCTCCCTGAAGGAGGATTTACCCATAAAATTGGTTCCAAATTTCAATTGATCTGTTTGACTGCGAATATAATTCGATCACTCATTCATTTTGGAATTAATGACGAAAGAACCCAAAAGGGAATTTCTTTCATAACCAATCACATCCTTGAAAATCAAGGTGCATTCTGTGCTCCTGATCCGTTATATACTATTTTACCCGATTGTCAGATGGCTCTTACAAAAGTCTTGGCAATGTATGCATCACTAAAGCATAACAATATGCATTCTAATATTCAACAGGCAATGAACATTATTGTGAAAAAAATATTAGATAACAAAATATTCAGATATATACCTAATGGTTCCAAAGAGTATTATAATTTAATTAAAGGAAAGAAAAGCGAGGAGATTAGAAGAATAAGACAAAAATTTTTATTAAATCCTGAAAAGCTAAAGAAAAAGGAAATTAAAAAGAGTTGGTTGAAATTCGGTTTTCCTCAATCTTATTCCTCAGATGCTCTAGAAACATTATACTGGCTTTCAATGAGCAAAGTTCTCTATCATAAAGAGTTTGAAGAGGCTCTTAACCATGTAATCAAGTCTATGGATCCCTCAGGCTACTGGATAAACCAGATTGCGTTTAGAAATCCAATGTTAGTTGAAATAGAACCCCAAAAGTCTCCCTCTAGATGGTTAACTTTCAGAGCATGTTTTGTGCTAAAGAATTACTGCGAACTGGTATTTCAGGACTCATAAATATCACTTGAATTAGGATATTTCTAAAAAATCTTCTCGGATCTCTCATTTGATTACTTATTTTTTGTTAATAACAGAGTGAAATTTTAAGGCCATTTAATGTTAAGTATAAATGATTTAGCTGTAGCTCGGTAATATTTGAGGACTATTCCATATTCATTTTTTACTTTTCGGGAAAGTAATGCTAAATCCTTGGCAATCAAATCATCAAGATGTGTTTTTATTGTCCTGGGATTAAGTTGAGTTTTTTCTTTTAAATCCATTATATTTAATTCTTTTTCACGTAATAAATAAAGTATTTCTTGCTTTTTTTCATGAAATAAAACTGGAATAACCGATGGGTCTCTTAATTCTTTCTTTTCAGGTATTACTACCTCTTTACCTGATTCCTTAGATTTATCATAAAAGGAATTGGTCATTCACAAATAATCCTTTTTACATTTCCTTAAGGGAAAAATATAATTCAATAATTCCTTCAATTGGAATTCATGTTGAGATAAATTTAAATTAGATAATAGAATGATATTCTGAACTCTTATTCATGATGGTAATTGCTGAAGCAATTATCATCTTTAGTCTTTTTCTCATTGCTATAAGGATGGATGGTTTCTTAGAATTACATTGATTTTCTTTTACGAGAAGCTATGAGAATCATTAGTGAACATAAAATAATTATGAAAGGTATATTCGTTATCTCTTGATCAGTTAATGCAGTTGTTGTTTTGGTTTGAAAACTTGTTTGTGTTTGTGAACTAGTAGGCATTGTTTCAGTTATCGGTTCAGAGAAGAAATATTCCAGCATATCATCTAAGATATGCCGCCAAGCACCAAAACTGTGACATTCTGGATTATAAACAGCTGTTGTAGACCATCCTTTTGCATTACAAATTGAAACCATATTTTTTGTATCCTCTACCATTGGCACCTTGAAATTATTATTATTTTCATATAAGCCAACTGAAAACCATGTTTTCAGATCCATAGAGATAGGGGTCTGTGCATATTTTGACATTATCCCAAATGTAGTTTCTCCTCTTGAATAACTCCCTGATTGTGAAGCTAATAGCTTAAATGTGTTAGAAAGTTCTAGGACAACATATGCTGAGGCTAGAGCACTGATTGAAAACCCCAAATGCAATCGAGCATATGGCGAAGGGTTTGTAGCATAATTTGCATCTATAAACGCTACTAAGCCATCTAAAAATGTTAAATATTCTGCATTACAATTATACCAGTTGATACGAGAATAAATGTCATTTGGATTATTGGGATCAGCATCTTTATGGTCTATAAAGATTGCTATTATAGGCTCGATTCTTTGATCTGCTATCATATTATCTAAAATGTCCGTGGCTGACATCAATTGAATATAATAAGAACCATCCCCGGTGTACATAGTGGGGTAGTTACCTAGCTGATCATAGTTTGGAGGAAGGTATACTTGTACAATCGGGTTGTTCCAAGGTGTTTGAAGAGTTGTGAGAGTACCATGTGGGATATCTGGTCTATGAATAATATCAAGTGGTTGTATAAACTTAGGCATTGCTAGTTCAGAAGCATTTTTACCAAAAGTATAAGGGGTCTGATTAGGATTACGGGGATCTATTCGCCATTCATCTTCTCCATTAATTATGAAGAAATAATCAATTCGAGTCGCAGGTTCAATAATAAATTCGAATGATGTGTGAGGAAACTGAAAAAAATTGCTAGAGAGTGCATAATAGAAAAAAGAAAAATTATCATCCAATTTGGTCATATTAATTGCATTATAGGCAGTAAAGTCTCCTAATATCGCACATGATTCAATTGATGTGGTTGAATTATAATAGATGAATACAACATGAGAATCATTTTGAATCGCTGGAAAACCACCACCATCAGTTTCTTGCCATGTAATATAGTAATCTATAACTGTAGCTTTTTCTGATTCCGTTGAATTGTGATATTGTACCAGAAAATCATAAAAACTAGAGAAAAATTGGTTGGTATTAAGTTCAGAAGTTTTTTTTACAATATTATCAACTTTATTGTCATTCTCAGTTTTTACTACTTGAATTAGGTTTGGAGTCATTATAATTGTATTTAAAGAGATTAAGAATGCAATTATCAGAAACAAGCAATTATATTTTGGCAAAAATTTCACCTAAAAAGAGAATTAATTTGAAAAAATATTAGTTTTTAGACAGAGGCAGATCTTTTGAATAAGATAAAAGTACTAATTAAACCAGAAAATTTCCATAGGGTGCTAAACTTTATCAAAACACTTAATTATTTTTTGAATTAATATTTTATAGTCTAAAAATAGTAAAATAATATTCCTTTTCTGAAGACAACAAATCTAAAGTATAGGATTTTTATATAATTCTCATGATCCGAACTTTTTGGTAAAAAAAATCATTATTTGTCATTTTTTCTTGAAATAGTTCTCGATTTGAACTGCATGACCCCCTTCATGTCCATCTCCCTTATATGTGTAGCTGAGTAATGATGGAATAGAGACTGGAATAGATGTGCCTTTCCAGACAAAATTTGTTTGATAATCCCATTCTGAGCTTGATAGGTCTTTAATTTTAGTAATTAATTCATCGAAGGATTCTTGCCATTCTTCCATAATTTCATCGATTGTCCATTGTCTTCTTTTTTGTGTTTCTAGCTTATTAAATTCTCTTTCGTTTAACTTCTCTTCATCAATAAACCATGGTTTCTCATCATTTGAAATACTGTCAATGGCATTGATAAGTTCAAAATTCCAAGCAGAGATGTGTGCCAAAATATCTTTTACAGTCCAGCTCCCTAGGTTTTCGTCCATCTGACTTCTTTTTAGTCTATTAACAACATTAAATAATTTTTTATGATTATCAATATAGAATTGGATACACTGTTGTTTATTCAAAATGAAATCCTATCCTTTTTATTGATTTAGCTTGGTCTAAATTTGATCATGTTAGAGACAACAAACACTAATCTAACATATGTTTTATCTGAATCAATAGTAGTTTCAGAAATATATCTACCGAGTAATCCATAAATAAGTTATCATAATAAATTAGTACTAGTAACACCATACAAATTTCGATTAAATAAGAAATTTTTCATAGAAGATACCCATACACAAATATTAACCCTCTCTGACCTATATCCCTTCCTTCATTGTAATCATCAGCATAGGAACAAGTCACACTCCACCCTGTTTCTGTAAAGAAGGAAGGAACATTCCTTTTTTCTAAACCCCATTTAAAATGCCGTGTAAAAGGGCCAAATACAAGACCAGCTAGAGCTGGAACACAAATATCCATAAAAATTTTACTTTTACAATGACTGATAGCAGCCATTTTTCTAAGCAAAGTGATTATTAGTTTTTGGTCTATATAATATACTAATCCTTCTAAAATCCAAAAAGTAGGAATTTCTAAAGAATATCCATTTTGTATCAAATAGGATTCCCAGCTTGGTTGTGATAGATCAATAGCAACTCTAGTTACCTTACATAATGGCTTTTTATTATGGAGGATCTTTTCTTTATATTTTATAATAGCATCAAGGTCGATTTCGAATACTATATGGTTATTTGTTTTCAGAGGTAAAAATCTATAAGCACGACTATCTAAACCAGCTCCTAAAAGGACGATCTGTGTCTCTTTTTGATTACACCAAGCAGTTAGCAAATTCTTTTCAATGAAATACGATCGTACTAGTGGATAATCACCTCTTTTAACTGTAAATTTATGTTTTTCAGCATAAGAAGAAAAATCACCTGCTAATTCTTTTGCAAAAGAATCAATAAATAAAGGAGCATCACTTTTAGACTCTTGTGCTCGATAATAGGCCATAAGACGAGCTGTAAATGGAATGTCTGTTTTAATTCCATCTTCTTCTCCATATAAATATTCATAATCTCCTATATCCATTGATTTTGAAATCTCCCTCCTTTTTCCTTCTTTTACTGTTTTTTTTAGTTCGTCATCCAAATGATTCTTTTTTAATTCGATTTCAGCTACCTCTTTCTCAATGATCTCTAGGAATGAAGGCAAAATATTGATCTTCCAGATGTACTGAGTTTCTACGGCTTTTTTATGCATAGATGATCCTGGATATTGCCATCCTTCTAATCCTTTTGACCCACAGTAAAGGAGCTGCAGAATAGCTTTAAGATATCCAACTATATGCCCTTCAACTTCCTCTAATGATAAATTCTTATCTTCTATATCTATTCCTGCTTCTAAAGGATCTCTTAATAAACGAGATGATATATATCCTACATCAATAGGATCTCGTAGTCCTTCTAATATTATTTTCTCAATAGAAGGTTTTATTTTTTTAATAAAATCTAAATAAACATCAAATCCATGTTCAGGATCCTTATTAAAGATTTCAACTATTTTTTCGACATCTGGTATAGTTTGTTTAATTAATCTACGAGTAAATGCTATGATATGTTTTTCCATCTTGATTAACCCGCAGGTATCTCTCTGAAAACCCTAGGCTTTTTTTCAACTCTTTTAAGGTTATTGAGTCCTTTCCATAATTCGTGTCAAACCAGAAGCAGCTAGAACCAAAAATTCAAATATTTTATAAGAGTCAATCACATTGTTAGCATTATAATTAACAGTTAATCCGTCAGTTCTTTCTATGAGAGGAAGCATCTCTGCAACATCTGCAAAATGACTTGCAAGAAATGAAATCACTGTATTGATGGGAGAATTCATTTTTAAAGGCTTGATTTGCTTTTCATTAAAATTATGAACTGATTTTTTTACTGCTTCTCTTAAATTTGATTCGATTTTAACCATGCTAGAGCTCCTAGCTGATAATCGTGTTATCGATTGCTTTAGAGTGACTGTTTCAACCCAAGGAGTGAATTTTTTTATGTCATCTGAAAGAAGTTTAGCATCACCTGCAACCAAGATTGTTGGGACATTATAGTCACCAGCTGCAAATGAATTAAGCAAAAACTCGCTTAATTCGATTCCATTCATTTCTAGGCGTCTAATAGTTGCTCCACTATATGTATGATCAAATGTAGAATGAGATGTACCAAATTTTGCATGATAGCCTAAAAATAAGGCAACGTCACATCCTTCAATCCCTGCAATCATTGCTGTTGGGCGAGGAAAACCACGAATGATGTCCACATACTCAGGTAATTCGTCTATATGAAGATTAACCATTGGTCCATGACTATCAGCAACAACAATCTCATTGAACCCAGCTTTATTTAGCTCATCAATCACGGTTAATGTGATTCGTGTGGCAATTTTTCTTGTTTCGTTATACATAACTCCCTTTAAACTTAAATGCCCTGGGATGACAACAAAAGGCATGCCCTCTAAGTCAACAGAAATAAATGCTTTCATATTTATCATTCCTAATTTAAATCTATTTTTATTTGAATATTGTACAATTTGATGAAATGCAATTTAAAGGATTTTTTCGGAATTTCAAATCCTGAATAATCTATCTACTGATGAAGAATAGCCAATAGATCTATTTTTCAATGAATCTTAGAAGCTGATTAAGGTTTGTGATAATTCTTATTTTATTTTCCTCAAAAACTTGGCCTGTACGATCTATTAATACACCATGCATCCCTGAATTAAAAGCACCAAGAGCATCAATCTCTAATTGATCACCAACATATACTAGCTCTTCAAGTGAGAGATTTAATTCATTTGCACATTTTTTAAAGAGATTGGGATTAGGTTTTCTTAGACCAACCTCCCCAGAAATAATTATAGATCGGAAAAAGGATTCTATATTAGTTACTGCTAATTTTTGTCTTTGTTGAAATCCTTCACCATCAGAGACAATCCCTAGAGGGAACTTTTCAAGCATTGTAAGACATGGCAAGACATCCTCATACAATATCCAATTCTCCTCATATTTAACAAGATATTGGGTGAATATTTCCATTGCTTGATCAGATGAAAGAGTTTGATCCCATTTATTAAAGACACTTTGAACCCGCAAGATTCGTTGTTGCTCAAATGTAATGTTTCCATCCAAATATTCATTCATGTATTGATCTGTTTTAGTTTTCCAAATTAAAAAAAATTCATCAAAGGTTGATTGAGGGATTTTAGACTTCACCAATGAATAGATATCTTCAAGAGCTCTTTTAATTGCCTGCTCATGGTTTAATAAAGTACCATCGATATCAAAGATGATTCCTTTAATCATATCTAGTTCCTCATTCTTTATTTAATGAAAAAGAAATGTCGCGCTTTTTTCAACGTTTATAATAATCTCTGTATGTTCATTGACATTCAAACTCTTCTAAATCTATTTCAATTGGTTCAATTCGACTTAATATGATAATTCCGAGAATTGCAGCTGCAAAAGATGCAATCAAAGTAGTGAATTTCTGCATTGTTAAAAGAACAGTATCTATTATTGCAAGACTTCCTATAAATAAAGCCATTGTAAATCCAATTCCTGCAAGCATTGCCACACCGATTATATGCTGCCAAGTTATTCCCGTCGGTAAGGAGGTAATCCTCAGTCTCACTGCAATCCATGTGGCTACACTTATTCCAAGTGGTTTGCCAATAACCAATCCAAAGAATATACCAAGTTCTAGTGGATGGATAGTTAATGGAACTTCTTCTAGCAAAACCCCAGCATTAGCTAAAATAAAGATAGGGATAATGGCATAAGCAACCCAATAATGTAAACTACGTTCAAATCTTTGAAGAGGAGCTTCAACCTTTTGACACGCAGTTTCAAGTGCCTTAATTGCGTTTTGCTGCTTTTGATTTAAAAGAACTCCCGAGCCACATTTCCCTGATGATTGAAATTCCTCAATCATGAGCTGACTTTCTACAACAAATCTATCAGCGTTAATTTTATTTTTTGCAGGAACTGCGAAAGCAAGTAGAACCCCTGCTATTGTTGCATGAATGCCAGATTGGAGAATAACGAACCAAAGGGCGATTCCACCTAGGAGATAAAGGAGGGGATTATATTGATTAAGTCTGTTAAATAGAATAAGAATGAGAAAAATAACAAAAGCTAGTATAAGATTGAACCAGTTAATATTTGAAGAATAAAAGATGGCAATAACTATCACAGCCCCAATGTCGTCAATTATTGCAACTCCTGTTATAAAAACTTTTAAAGGGAAAGGAGCTCGTTTTCCCAAAAGAGCAAGGATCCCTAAGGTGAAAGCAATGTCTGTAGCCATTGGAATTCCCCATCCTGAGATACTTTCAGGAGAGCTGAAGTTAAAGAATATATAAATTGTTGCAGGGACGATCATTCCCCCTAAGGCTGCTATGATCGGTAATGAAGCCTTTCTTAAAGTGTTCAATTCTCCTGTTATTATCTCTCGTTTGATTTCTAAACCTATCACAAAGAAAAAAATTGCCATTAATCCATCATTTATCCATAAAGAAAATTTCTTACTGAGTCCAAAATCACCAAATCTAATTGTTACATTTGTTGTCCAAAACTCATTATATGTTTCAAATAGGATGAAATTTGTCAGTATCAAGGCACTTAAGGTACAAAAAATTAAAATCAATCCGCTAAATTGTTCTGTTTTCATAAAGACTTTAATTGGTCTTATAATACGATCAGATAAATTTTCTTCTGTCATTTTGGTTTTAGTTGCCATAAATTTCTCCTTCATTTTGTACTTTCATTTTTATTTTAAAGATGTTCAGTGAAAAAATTTGTGAAAAGCAGATTTACAAATTTAAGCTCACTTTGGAAGTATCTTCTAAAGGTTGAAACAGAACTGCTCGAACTGGCGCGCCTTCAGCTCCTTCTAGTTTCAAAGGGAATCCAAAAAATAAGTACCGGTTAGGAACTATTTGATGTAAATCTAGGCTTTCATAAATAAAAATTTCCTTCTTTAATAATAACTTATGGATGTTACTATCTCCAATGCTTAAACAATCTATTCCTATTGCTTTAATTTTCTTTTCTATCAAAAATTCTGCGCCATTTTTAGTCAAAAAAAGTTCTTTATGTTCCGAGACAATAGATGGAAAAAGAGAATTTTTAGTTTTTATTAATATTATATCATTTGGTTTAATATCATATTGTTCAAGGTGATGAGAACTTATCCCCTCCCCAACAGGGCTCTCTACCATCTCAATGACTAAAGACATTCCTTGAAATTTTGACAAGGGAATATCGGTAATTTTTTTCCCCGTTTCAAAAAAATGAAATGGAACATCTACATGGGTTCCTGTATGAACCCCCATTGAAATACTAGAGAGATTTACTTCATTTTGAGGCAGTTTAAGATGAAATTCCTGTTTAAAGGGGGGATCTCCTGGATATAAACCTATTTGCTCATTAATTGTCTGTGTAATGTCTAGAGGGAACATAAGAACGAGAAAAAATTCAATCAATTTATCTTCTTTCATTCAACTAACTCTATTCTCAGGATTGAAAATTTGAATTCGAAGTAGTCCTTGAGAAAATTTAGTGGTACTAAGGAACTCATTTTTTTGAGTTTTTTAGAGGTCTCTTTGAAGTGCGTTACTAACCAAGATTGAAAGACTTAATCCAAAAAAGAGAGAAATATCACCAAATTGGGATGAAGGGTTTAAAATCAATAGAATAAATCCAGAAAATAACATGAGGAGACTAATAAGTATCCCAGCTGTTTTTATTTGACTCATAACAAGATTTTTTTCTATAACTTCTTCTCTTAATATTTTAGATAAAGGTAGATGAAGTAAATAGTTCTATAATGTTTGAATGATATCAGAAATAATATGGCTTACTTTGATTACATCCTCCGAATTGATGCCGTAATGTGTAACAAAGCGAATTTGATTGTCTATATTTAAGGCTAATACACCATTTTCTGCCAGTTGGTTCATTATTTGACTCATTGGAGTTTTTCTTGGAAAATTCACAAGGAGTATATTTGTATCAGGGATCTCAACTTGAAATACATCTTGTTGCTCGTTTAAAAGCCTTGCGAGTAATTGTGCATTCGTATGATCCTCTTTTAATCTATCAATCCATGGCTTTTCTAAGGCTACTAATCCAAAAATCGCTATAATCCCTGCTTGTCTCATCCCACCACCTAACATTTTTCTAAATTTACGTGCTTTACTAATAAATTTCCTTGATCCTACAAGCATTGATCCTATAGGGCAAGATAAACCTTTACTAAAGCAAAACATTAAACTATCAATATATTGAGAAAAGTCAGTAATAGGACGATTTAAAGCTAATGCAGCATTGAATATTCGAGCACCATCCATATGAAACTTCAAAAAATGAGCATCAGAAAACTCTCTAAGTAGTTTTAAGGTTTCTGGAGTAATTGTTTTCCCTCCATACCAATTATGAGTATTTTCAATAGCTATTAAGGTAGTGGGTGGCTGATGAATATCTTCTCGATCCCGTATCAACTTTTTCAAAGCCTCAACATCTGGGATCCCATGATTACTTTGATATAACCATGGGGATAGTCCTGCAATCCGAGATGCACTCCCAACTTCATAAAGTGCCATATGACTTCGTGTTTCAAATAACACTTCATCACCAGGAGTAGTTTGAGCAAGTAATGATAAAAGATTGGCTTGAGTCCCTGAAGTACACAATAAAGCAGCCTCTTTTTCAAAAATTTTTGCGGATTTTTCTTCTAGTGCATTTACCGTTGGATCTTCCTGATAAACATCATCACCAAGTTGGTCATTCGTCATAGTTTTGATCATTTCCCACATTTGGGGACTTGGTTTGGTTACTGTATCAGATCGTAAATCTATTATTGCTTTTTTCAATACAAAACCTTCCTTATTCTAAAATCCTTATCAGGCGATTGAGAATTAATAATAAATTATCTTTTTTATATTGAGTTATAAAAGTAATTTAGACAATAGAATTTTAAAAGGATTCTTTTACTATGCGTTTACTATTAACAAGACATGGAGAAAGCGAAGCAAATCGTAATCAAATATATCAAGGACACATGGATTCACCTTTATCTGAAGAAGGCAGAAAACAAACGTTTGATTTAGTGAAGAGGTTAATGTATGAAAAAGTTCAATTCTCTAAAATATATGCTTCTGATTTAACTCGTGCTTCTGAAACTGCAAAAATTATTAATGCAACTTTTCATATGCCCATTGTATTTACCTCTAATTTAAGGGAACTTGATTTAGGCATTTTTGCTGGGAAAAATATTTCCGAATTGAAGGTTAATGGAAAAGATCCCTTACAGGAATTTTTTAAAAATCCTCACATGATAATTCCAAAGGGGGAATCGCTTAATCACATGAAGCTGAGAATAAAATCATTTCTTGATATGATTAAATCTTTAAATACCTTTAATACATCTTTATTAATAGTAGCTCATGGAGGGGTTCTTTTTCATATAATAAAGCAGTTAAATATCCCCTTTGAACCCCCTAAAGGTACTTGGTTTGAAAATTGTAAACTCCAAGAACTCGAACAAAGCCACGATGGCATTTGGAGGATCATTCGCTATAATGAAAATAAATTTTAATTGGTTAACCTTAAAATTCAGGTTTAATATCGTCCCAAATTATCTGGAAAACATCTTCGTCCTTTAGAGTTACATCCTGTATAATAAATTGATAAATCTTCAAAAGTAATTCATGATGACGAATCTCATCATTGAGTATTGTTTTTATTAATAATTTCTCCTTCTCATTTTCCAGCTGTTCCCACATTTCCTGATATGTATCAATTGCTTTCTTCTCAAGCTGTAAATGATGATCTATTTTCTTCTTTAATTCGTCTCTAATCTCTTCAGATATCATCTTAATCCCGCTTGTTTCCGAGTTTAAAGCAATTAGGGCATTAAGGATTGAAATATGCTTCTTGGAATCCATAGTAATACTTTTTATCAATTCTGTAATTACTTTATTTTCTACTACTGTCAGTGAAACAGTAGCCGCTTTCATAATACTTTCTTCAAGTATAATTTGATTTTGATAGAATTCCAGTTTTTCCAATTTTATCACTCCATTCATTATTTTGTTAATCATCTACTCCAATTTAGTGATGATTTTCATGAAAATTTTCCTAATTTATTTTCTTAAATCATAAAAATACTATCTTTTTGCATAATAACGCTTTTAAATGTTTATTCTTAATATTTTAGATGTCTTGATAAAAATGTCGCTTTTATTACTCCTTTTTTTCTATTTGGAATGATATTTAAACTAGCAAAGTGATAAAACAATTGGTATATATATATATGCAATTATTTTGTTATATTAAAAACATGTGTTTTGCATGTGATAGGAAAAAATTTTACTAAGGACTCCTAATGTTCCGTCTTGATATAATAACCAAAGCAGGTATACTAGTTTTCTCTCATTCATTCATTAATCCTTTAAGACTTGAAGAGAACAGCGATCAAGATATGCAGGCAAGTTTAATCACAGCTGTCTTAAATACTCTAAAGGAGACCCAAGGGGAAACAATCACCGCCATACACCAAGTTGGATATAAATTACTTCTTTATGAAGGAATCCTTACCTTTGGTATCTTAACGATTTCTGGTGAGGATGAATCAAAGCTGCATAATTTTCTTCGGAGCATTGTTTTAAAATTTGAATTAATGTTTACCTACGAATTACATATAGAATCAGTGATCAATCGTACTACTTTCGAATCATTTAGGAAAATCATTAAGAATATGTATGAAGATATGATTGGGGTAGAATTTAATACATTGCATAAACTCTTAGAAATATTAAAATATTCTAATATATCCAACCTTGTTGTCTTTGAAACAAATTTTTTTCACCCCATTTTAACCAGTATAGTTGATCATTCGATTGATTTTCCTTTAGATAAAATTATTCGTATTTTTCGTGAGATTGACAATCTGAGTCTGAGTGAAAAAAAGGATAATGTAACTTGTTCTTTTGATTTGCAATCAATTATAATTCATGGTTTGAAGATTCGACAACATTGGATTGCCTGCTTTTCTAGTCCAAATCATGTAAGCAAATTCATTATTCACAATGAAATTGAAGAAATTAAGAACTCATTGCTTTTTCCCGAAGCATTGTCAGTTAGTTAACCATTCAACTAGCTTTATATGAAGGAAGATTTACATTTAATTAAAGTAAAAGTAATATTTGATATGAGGGACAAACTGTTTTGGATGAATTTTATACTTCATCAAAAGACTTAACAATAAAGATTGCTATTCTTAGTCATCCAGATAATAAAGTCACCCTCTTACTTGAAAATTTAGTCAATACTTACCCTAAAAAAAGTACTTATCAATATTTTTCTTCCATTTCTGTTAATATTGCTGGTTTACGGTTAGATGAGCTCGATTCTTTCACTAATCGGAAAGTAAAATTATTTTTAATCCAACCAGTTAGCAATCTCTTCACTGACAAGTTAAATAGACGATATTATGAAACATACGGGGCAGTTATCTTCTTTTCTAAAAATAATCATGATGAATTTGTCGCTGCAAAAGCCTTTTATGAAAATTTCAGGAAACTAGCCTCAAGTGAAACTCATCCTGTAGCTTTTGTTGAAGTTCTAGATGGAACTGAAGAATCCATCTCTAAAATTTTAACTGAACCTGAAATTATAGAGGATGCTCCATATAACTTCTATTATGCTATTAATATGCAAGATTACAAAGGATTTAGACAGATCTTGGAATTTATCACTAGGCAATTCCTAACAGGTCAAGAAGTTTTGAGAATTATTTCGATGCCCGATACCGCTTAAGTAAATTTAGGTTTTTTCTGTTCAAGTCAAATGAGGAGTTATAATGCGTGCTATTCGAAGAAAAGAAAAAGAAATAGATGTAATTGAATGTAAAAAGATAATCAAAAAATGTAAGTATATAACCCTCGCAATGAGTAAAAATAATGTGCCATATTTAGTAACAATTACTCATGGATATGATAGTGACCAAAATTTTATTTATTTTCATTGTGCAAATGAAGGAAAAAAGCTAGATTATATCAGAGAAAATAATAACGTTTGGGGACAAGCCTTATTAGACCACGGTTATCAACAAGGAAAATGCAATCATTATTATGAATCAGTTCACTTTAAAGGAGAAGTAGAAATACTCCAGGATTTTCCAGAAAAAAAATTAGCTTTGGAAGCTTTGATTGACAGTTTAGAAGAAGATCCAAAAATTGTTAAAAAACAACAATTAACACAACAGTCGATAGAGAATGTTACCATTGGTAAGATCAAAATAACTAAACTAAGTGGTAAGAGATCAATTGGTTAATGTAATGTTTTCTATTTTTTTTTCATCCTCTCTTTAACTTCAGCAATAATATTATCTATCTCATCAGTCTTCTCCTTTCTTTCAATTGTCCTCTTTGATTCATTATTTAAGATAGCTTTTTCTTGTGTAGAAAGAGCACCTGCTTCAGAACCTTTAATCTCCAAGTCTCTCCCAAGGATTTTTGATAATTTCTTTAAAATTAAATTCCTTATTGGGAAGGAATGAATTTTCTTTTTATTAAAAATATCATTCACAAAAGACTGAAATTTGGCTTCTTTTTGTGATGAATTTGATAAAATCTTTACTAATTCGTCCATATTAAGCTGGATTATTTCTAAAAATTCTATTACAACTTCTATATCTAATATTTTGCCTAATAGCTCTCTTTTTTTTTCTATAACTTGTCTACTTGTATCATAATGCGATTTATTTAATTCTTCAACAAATTCTCTCTCTAATTCTTCTTGTTTAATCTTTAACTTTTGTAATTCTCTATTGTATGATTCAAGAAATACATTCAGTGATTTGGGGAATTCTGTTATCGAAATCTTTTTTCTTGAAAAGAAGCTAAAAGAACTCATCTTGCAGAACATTGCTCCTGATTAACTTAAATAATTTAACTTATAGGTTGTTTAATATGGTTTTCTAGTATTCCTTTAAAAATATTGGAAAACTATTGTCTCTGCTCGGACATTAGAGGGGGATGGGAGTTTATTCCTCACAAACTGAAGTGATTTATTACTTTATCTCTTTAGCATTGTAATTACCATAAGGATTTATTAAGCTAGTAAGAAAAAAATCTTTAGGTAAGATTTTTAATTTATCCTTCCAAAATAAATATTAATTCCGTTGGGGCTGTTTCTGTGAGACTATTATTTCATTTGAAATATTGGGTTTTCAAAGATCTCTTTAATTTCACTTTGATTATCAGTTTGGTCATCCTTCCATCCTTTAATTATAATATCCTATTTCCATCTCTAAATTTCATTGAAGGACAGAATGAAGAACTTTCAAACCAAAGCTCTGCTATTGATGTTAACTCGTTGAATACCGATCCAAATTTCATTTTACACTCATTTCAAACCCCAAAAATCCTTTTTATTATTGAAGATAAAAATAATCCACATCCACAGCTGGATATACCATTCTACAATTATATGACAGTGAACCTAAGCTTTTCAGTTTCTTATCATGATGATCAAAATCAAACTTACCCTTCTGAGATTGATGCTATTGTAATATCTCAAACAATCATTGATGAAGGAGTTGTCAACAATCTTAATGCTAGTACGATTCCAATATTAACAATGGAACCAGGTACACAAAATGAATTTCAATTAGGATCAAATTGGGGGATTGTTACTTCAGTAAATTCATTTTATGGGATAAATTCCTCTCACTATATAACTAATGGCTTACCAGATCAATCATCAGTTCAAATTTATAATACAACTGGGAATTTTGGATATTTACTTGGTTTTAATGCTGTTCCTATTGGTTGTCAAGTTAATGATTTAGCAAAACCTTCATCTTTAGCAAATCATAAGTGGTTTCGTTCATTAATTACTTTAGAAAAGGGAGAAAATGACTGGTTATTAAAACCTGCCCCTGAACGAAGAGTATTTTGGGGTGCACACCAAGGAAATCTATTGAATCAGGCAGGATGGAATCTCTGGGAAAGGTCGTTAAAATGGATTTTATATGATGATGATCCTGGAAGCGCTTCAATTACAGTAAATGTTAAGGATAAATCTTCAAAAAACGTAGAAAATGCTAAAGTAACATTAATTAATTCAACTGATTATTCAAATTATTGGACTCTTAATACTACTGTTACTGGCACCGTAACTTTTACAGATATACCTTTTGATGATTATAACATTATAGTTGAATATCAAAAATCAATAAATGATTCACTAACAATGTTACCAATTGTCTCTGAACGTACTTTTCAACGAACTGCAAGTTTCACCTATAGTATTCAGATCCCTTTGTATTTGGACAATGAACCACCACAGATATTAAATACATGGTTCAATTCATCAGAATATTCGTTTTATGCAGATATCACTGATATTATCGCAATTTCAGAAGCCTTACTTAACATTACAGTAATAAATAAAACTTCACCCTATGATATTATCATAAATACTAATTTTTCAATGGTTCTTAAAACAGGTATTACTTATTTTAATGATACTGCCTTAGATACTCTAGATGGTACAAATGTAAAAATTTACTACAATATCATTGCTACGGATGAGGCAGGAAATACACGTGTTTCAACAGTTGAAATATTTGATTTAGAAGACCCCAATCCTCCTCAAATTCATTCTTATGGAGCAAACGATTTTAAAAACGGAACTATCTTATTCTGGGCTAATGTTACTGACGATGGTGAGGTTGAGTCTGTTACTTTACGAATAAATAATACTTTTCTAAGTATGTTCAAAAATCAATCTAATTATTGGATAGTAAAGAAGAATTTTAATTACGATCTCGTTCTTAACTATACGATTTGGTCTGCCATTGATACATTAGGAAATGAGAACGGGTCAAAATTGCTTACTATTGATCCTTTATCTCAATTAATGCAAGTTGGGGATAATCAAGCACCTCAAATTTGGGAGATCATGAGTACATTTACTTCTCATGTGGAAGGTTTTGTAGATTTCTCTGCACGAGTACAGGATTGGAACATTTATCAGTCTCAAGTTAACGTCAGTCAAGTAAAAATTATTTTCGAAATAAATGGAGAAAATGTAACTTATTCCATGTTGAATCCTGGTGGTGGAATTTTTTATTCCTTTTCCTACCTATTTAATTACAATGATTCAGTAGCCTTCTGGATTCAAGCGACCGATCTAGCAGGTAATCTGAATCAAGGAAGTAAACATGGTCCTTATCCTATTTCTGATAATACTATACCCTATGGTATTTATTGGGCAAAGGAATGGGGGAATGGAACTGTAGATTTTTATTCCCAAGTGGTTGACTGGCCAGAAAATCAAACGAGTTCTATTTTAAATTATACTACAAATTATCCTTTTTCTTGGATCAGTCTACCGATGGATAAAATCAATAGTACCTTTTTCCATAAAAGAATAGATACTTTTGAATATTCTGAAAATAATATTTGGTTTATAATTTCTGCAACAGACACTTCTAATAACAAATATCTACCATCCCTAGATGAAGCCAAGAGTATCATATTAACGGATGTGGTTAATCCTTCCATTTATTCTTCAAAAATTCACAATTCTACAAGTATCGATTGTCAAATTATTCTCGAGCTTCGAGCTATAGATTCATTCGGACTTCCATATCCCTATACTTTAAACAATACATATTACTTAAACTATTCAGTCAATGGGAACCCGATGATCTCAGTAATTATGTCATATGTCGATTATGGTCATTTTTCTTATACTTTAAACTTCTCATATTTAGATAATGTCTATTTATATGCTTGGGTTAATGATTTTTCTGGAAATCAAGGGTCTTGGTCAAAAAATATTACTATATTAGACTTTTCTGCTCCCAAAATTACAAATTATAATGGAACTGTTGATCAAACGGGGATATTTAAATTATGGGTAGAGATATTAGAGAATGGTAGTGGATTGGTAAATCAAAGAATTATTCTTTATGTAAGTAGCTCTATTTTCTATGAAACTTTAGTGAATAATGGAACGAAAAATATCTATGTTTATGAAAGAGGGGGATTTACACCACAAATGACCTTTGTTTTCTTTGAAATTGAAGCTTCAGACCTAGCAAACAATATCTATATAACACCATATTCAAGAGCTCCTATTGAAGACAAAATTCCTCCCCATTATGATGATTTTAGTATTATTCCTCAACAATCTTATCTTAACCGAACTCATGTGAATCTTGATTTCTGGATTGAGGCTTTTGATTCATTTGGAATATTAACGTCAGTTTTTGTAAACATTAGTTATGAAGGCCATTATTCTAACTATACTCTTCTTAAATTTGGAGATCTTTATAAAACTTCGTCTAGTATAATAAGAAACGCAAATACCTCTTACTCCTTTGAGCTCGTTATTGTTGATGGCGTAGGGTTAACCAATCGAACAGGTTGGGTGGATTTCGTCACTTTACCATTTAACCAAGCTATTATTACAGATTTTGGAATCGAATATTCACCAACAGAAACTAATCAAATTAGAATTTGGACTATTGTTAATAATTCAAAGGATGACGTAAACCTTTACCTTAATGCATCAAAAAACGACCAGATAATAGTATCGCATGAATTAATGATATTCAATGATTCTCATTATTATTTTGAGCTGAATAATGTAAGCTATCAAAGCAATATTACATATGAAATAGTAGTTGTAGATAACGGTGTTAGAAATGAATATTATTTGCCTAATATAATTGAAGATATAATAGTGGTCGAAGATAAATGGGCTCCCAAATTCATTGGATTCGATTACGATCCAAATTATGGCAATAATTCTATATTAATATGGGCTAGAGTCTTTGAAGATGGAGCAGGGATTGAAAACATCACAATTGTATATGATTTTACCTCTGGTGGTAGTGGAGGAAATCTCCAAGACTGGAAGATAGATAGTTTGACTCAAATCAACCAATCGTATTATACAATCGTCATTCCAATTACAGGTTCGGGTAAATTTCAATTTAAGTTAATTGCATATGATAAAGCAGGAAATAAAAACCCTCAAAGTTACTTTACAACATATCCTATTCCAAATATTGAAAGTGGAATTGATCCGCTATTACTCTTAATTGTCTTCGCTTTAACAGCCTTTATCTTTATTAGCGCAATCGTAGCTGGAAATATCTACCGGAGAAAGAAACAAGCTCAAGAATCAAAATTAAAAGAGTTAAAGACAAAATTAAATATTCCACTAAATATTTACACACTTCTTGTAACTAGCGCTGCAGGAATTCCAATTTTTGATATGACAAATGTTCTTTATCAACGAGACGAATCCTTAAACACCACACTTTCAGGTGTTTCGGTTAGCATCGATACTTTTCTTGATTCTTTTCAGGCTGATTTTATAGATCAATTTCAACAAGTTCCTCAGCATGAACGGAGCGAATTTGTTCGAATTAGTGTCATCGAACAAGCTCAAGTAAAGATCTTAATTGGTGCAAGTCAAAATTATAGAATGTTTATTTTCTTCAAGGAGAAACCATCAGCTTTTGCAAGGAATATTGCCTCTAAGATTATCAGGGAAATTGAGGAAAAATTACCTCTTAAGGATTTGGGGATAATTGATGATAGCCTATTGAAACCTCAAATTAAAAGAATTATAAATTCTCATCTCCCCTTAACCCTTTTAACACCCTTTTCAATTGATCCAGCAAAAATTAAATTTTATGAAGCTAAAATCAAAGCTCATGAAACGTCACCTATATCCATGAAGGCATTGAATCTATTAAAAAGAATAATTGTCACCCGTACTTCGCCAAATCTCCTAAAATCAGAGAATAAAACTCAATTAACCTTTTACGATAAAAATTTAGCAAATCTTCAAATTTTAATGGGAGTAGAATTTTTATACTCTGAAGTAATTGTTATTTGTAAAAAGGCTCTAAATGCTTCTGAAGAGCTCATGTATGAAGCTCTCTGGATAGGAGCTTCCCCTTTAGTTAACTTACTTCACGAACCTAAATTTGGTGTTTAAATCTTTGACAATTATTGTAAAGATTGTACTTCTAGGAGATGGTTCTGTTGGTAAGACTACTTTACGTGAACGATTCATGGGTAGGGGATTTACAACCAGTTATTTACCTACTTTAGGAGCAGAATTTGTCTCAAAGGTCCTTCCAATCACCAGACCAACCAAAACAATATCATTGCGTTTTCAGATATGGGATTTGGCAGGGCAACCAACCTTTAAACAAATCAGAAAATTATATTATCGTGATTCGGTAGGATTAATTCTTGTTTTCGACATTACTCGTCCAGAGTCTCTTTACAATTTAAAAACGTGGTTAAGTGAAGCAATAACTTATTCAGGGTCTAAAAAATTATCTGTTGTCATTTTGGGTAATAAGATTGATCTGAGAGAATTAGACTGGGTAAAAGCCGAGGAAATTACTCAAACTTTAAATGAAATCAATAAATTTGACACTTTAGATTCTCCTGCTATCTTTTATCAAACATCTGCCAAAACAGGGGAGAATGTGAATTTAGCATTCGAAACTATAGGAAAAAAAATTCTCGATAGGTATGAACAGCTAAATTATTTTGATGAAGTATGAAGATTTTTAAACAAGAAGGTGTGTACAAAATTAAGTTGGATGAATTTTACAATGCAATCCTCAGACTTGAGTTACAAAGGAAAAACATGCGAAAGTTGTGCTTACTTAACAGAAAAGGCTCCGATTTATTATAAAGAGCATATTACTGAAAAAGAAGCCGGTTTATGTCGATTATATATATTAAAGGACCATTTTGCTATTATGTTGAAGAATGAAATTGCTTGTCCAGAATTTATTTCCAAAGAATAGAAGATCTTATGAATAGGAGAATATTATGGCTATATTGGCTAAAGTTTTACTTTTAGGAGATGGTGCAGTTGGTAAAACGGCCTTAAGAGATTCTTTTCTTGGACGAAGTTTTTCAACCAATTATATACCAACATTGGGTGCAGATTTCATCGCAAAAACCATTACACTTGAGGGGAGAGAACTCAGATTTCAAATATGGGATTTAGCTGGACAACCAGCATTTCGTGATGTTAGGAAGCTTTATTATCGTAATACAGCTGGAGCATTCCTAGTTTTTGATTTAACACGTTTGGAGACATTAACAAACATATCTACATGGTTGACTGAACTTGCGATTAATGCTAATACTCCTAAGGTTTCAATCGTAGTGATTGGAAATAAATTAGATCTATTAGAAAAAGAAATTGACCTTGAAAATGAAATTGAATCAATTTTGGAGACCATAAAATTAAAACATCTAGCAAACATTGATACACATATAACATACATCGAAACATCAGCTAAAACAGGCAAAAATGTCCCTGATGCGTTTTTTAAATTGGGAGAAGGGATTTTACAACTATATGTGAATGAAAATTTTTAACTTGTTTCAACCACTGGTAGACGAATTAGAAACGTTGCACCTTGATCTAATCCCTCACTACTTACTTTTAATTCTCCCTGATGTTCCGTTATTATGATACGAGACAGATATAATCCTATTCCAGTCCCAGTGATTTTTTTTGAATATTTCGATGGAAATGTTACGAATGGTTCAAAAATAGTTTCTAGCTGATCAGGAGCTATTCCTGCACCGTTATCATTAATAGAAATTTCCACCGAATCTTTATATTTATAGCACTTAAATTTAATTTCTCTTTTCTTCTCATCAGTATGATTGATAGCATTTTCTATAAGATTATTCAAAACTTGAGTAATTCTGTCCTGATCAATCTTTACGAAAATTGGAAAGGTTTCATCACAGGTATAGATAAATTGAGGTCCTAAAATGTCTTGATGTGGTCTTATAGCTTCTTCAAGGTATTCCTTGATACTTATGATTTCGAAGTTAAGAGTAAAAATTCCACGTTCAATTTTGGTTAATTCACTTACTCCTGAGACTAATCTATTCAATCTCTCAATATTCTTTTGAATTATCTGAAAGCTTTTAGATCTTTCTTCTTCTGAGAGGGTAAATAAGCGCTTTCCTAAGAGATCGATATATCCTTTAATAATAGAGAGAGGTGTACGAAGTTCATGACTAGCTAAACTAATGAACTCAGCTCTCCGCTGTTCTAAATCTCTTCGTGCTTCTTCAGTACGTTTTTCAGCAGTAATATCGCTTATTACTCCAAAAGATCCAATAATTCGATTTTCTGAATCCAATAAAGAAGAAGCTGCAACACGTGTAATCACCTCATCGCCGTTTTTATGGACAAACACAAGTTCATAAGCACCAGCAGACTTTTCGTGACGTTCTTTATTTACTCTAATAAAAGTACTAATTGAATCTTGAGAAATAAAGTTGATTACGTTCATACCAATCATTTCATCTTGGGAGTAACCCAACATTTTCTCTATTGCAGGATTGACATAAATTGTGATGTTATTAATATCAGTAAGCCAGATTCCCTCACTCATTTTAGTAATTAGTTTACGGTAACGCTCCTCACTCTCGACTAATTTATTTTCTGCAAGAATTCGCTCTGAAACATCAGATAATGTCACAACAAGATGATTAGGTTCAGTTTGAAACGCATTTACTTCAAAAACTCCTTTAATTCTTTCGTCTTTATAGGTGATAATTTGATTTCGCCATGGTTTTCCATTTGCTGCCACTTTTAGAAAAGCATCATGAGCTTCTTCGCTAATTTTGGGGAACAGATCTTCAATACCTTTTCCAATATAGAGATCTGTTTCTATTCTTAAAATATTATCAGCGGCTAAATTTGCTCCAGTGAAGATTAAAGTTTTATCATCTGGTAATAATTCGAATAATAACATTCCTAAAGGTGAGGAGGCCCAGATATTCCGGTACCGTTCTTCTGAAAGAAATAATTCAGCTTCTGCTCTCTTTTTAGCTGTTATATCTCGACTCACTCCACGGTACCCTTCAAATTTATCCTCATGAAGTATAGGTACTGCACTTGTTTCTAATACAATTTTATCTCCATGCTTATGATTAAAATCAGCTTCAAGATTATCAATAGGTTGAGTTAATGATATATGTTTGTCAATCCTATCCATAATTGTTTTCATATTATCATGCATTAAAAAAAAACTGAATTGTTGGCCTACTATTTCTTCAGGGAGATATCCAAGGATTTTTTCTACTTGAGGACTTGAATAAGTAAATTCCCCAATTTTATTAATTTCCCAGACCCAGTCATTGATTGTTTCAACTAATGATCGAAATCTTTCCTCAATATTTTTAGTTGTTTTAGTCATAAAAATACGGTATCCTATACATATTTTCCCTGGGAATCATCTAGTATAAATTAAATTCTCCTAGTCTTATTTCTTTTTCATCATTAATTATCATTTTCTTTGATAATTATATTTATTTACATTTTGATCTCTTATCAAAGCTATCATCGAATTATTCATTATAATAATTCTTGCAATATACTTTTGATTGACCCTAGAATATTCTTTGTTATGATTCTAAAAAATCCAATCAATTTTCAGGAGATCAACCTTTCAAAATGATAATCAAGTGTTATTTTGAAATTATTTCAAGTAGAGCTTCAATTCGAGTCATTGCTTGTTCCTCAGAGAAACTCCTTGCATCACACATATCTCCTTCAATTAAAGTCCCTGGTATCCCTGTCAATTCAGTAACCTCTCTTTTAGTTACTGGTTGACCAATTGAATATCGCTTACATGATCTCATACTATGATAAAGTATCCCATCACAGGAATAATCTTTAGCAAGTGAACTGATAAGATCAATTTTATGCTGAAGGGTTTTATTTAAGTATATATTTGAATACATAATCGCCACATCTTTCAATAATTCACCAGTCTCTTGAAATTCCATAGACCATGCATGTGTATAAGTATCCACTGGGAATACTACTCCTTTCTCAGCTAAAGTATTAAAAAAATCATATAAATTAAACCAGATAGGGATATTATCGAATAAGAGTCTATATCGCTCCTCCACAGTGATAGCACCGAGATTCTGATTAATTCGATCTTTAATTTCTTCCAATGCATTCTCGTACAAGGCTATAATCTCAAATGTTCCTCTTTGAGACACTATGGGAGCCATAAGAAGAAAACGATCGGCACAATTTAAAGGACTAGGTTTTTTCTTCCCTTGAACAAGAATTTCACTCCATAGCTCGATTCCTCTTTTAGAATTTTGCATAACTTCAGTAAGCTTTTCTTCATCGAATTTTTTATTAACCTGATTCTCTATAAACTTCATATATTCATCTAATTGAACCATAATATATTCTAAATAGTGTGAGGGAATTTCATCACTATTTAGTGGAGGGGTGTCAAATAAAAAAAGTGGAACATTAAAAATACGTGATAGTTCTTGATACCATTTTAAAACAGTGCCACAAATATTATTCCCAGCAACTAAAAAGTCTGGTTTTGCTAATCCACCTGTTCCATCTATTTCATGAAGAGGTGTAGGAGGAAGTGTAGAAAAAATGCTACCAAATGATGTTCTAGCATAAGCACAAAGATCAGCTGAAAAACCATGTTTTTCTGCAACTTGACATAATCGAGTTGAATCCTTAGCTGCTCCTGCTATGGCTCCATACTGTTCAGGATATAAAGGTAGGATATCCATAGCATAGAGAAATTCAACTGGTGCTCCTGAGGTAATCCAAGCAATTTTTTTTATTTCATAAGGGTTTTTTGACTGTAAATAATAAAGCGCTTGATTATTCTTAACTTCTTGTAAACAATTTAATCGACGATACACAGGTTCTTTTTCTGGCATTAAATACACCTTAAGATAATAATTCAAGAAAAGCAGCTAATCTTGTGTGAATCTGTTCACGATTTGAAAGATCTGGAGTGGTTTCAATTATTAAAGAAGGAATTTCTATCTCTCTAAGCTTATTTTGGAGATGTACAAATTCAAAAGCTTCTGGATCACACCATTTTGTATTTAGAAGAATCACTCCATCAATCTGATTGTCTTTAATTAATTTCTTCAGATACTCCATTCTTTTATGCATGTCTAATGCTGTTGGATCAGGAATTCTTTCCATATATGCTTGAGTTAATCCTTCTAAGAATTTTCCAGTAGGAACAACAAAATTGAAGTTTCTGGTCCCAAAACTAAGATCATCTGCTACAATATGATTGAAACCTTGAATTTTCCAAATATCAAAATTATCAACTCCCATTCCTCCAGTAACTAATAATCGTGGAGATTTGGGAATTTTTGATGAATCTATGTCTCTCAAGCTCTGTAGATATTCTTCTAAAAGACTTAAAACTTCTTCAATTGGTAAAATATCACCTAAATAAAGTAATTTTGCCATATCAAGATACAAAATTTCTCTTTGTGAAACTAATGATGCCAGTTTTTGAAAATATACCCTTTTTTGGTTATATAACTTTATACTTTCAACTAGCTTGAGCTCATGTTGTGAATCTACAAATTTTGAATGTAGTGAATTGATTAGATTTTCAAATTCAGTTTGAAGGTAACTTCTAGCTGCCTTAGTAGATGTTAAAACTGGAAAGGTTAGATTATATATCCATTGTTTTGGAAAAACTTTTCTCCAGAGATCTGAAACGTTCTGTAATGAATCGCACGTACCTGCTGAGAAAATAATACCATCTAATGTCCTAAAACCACCATTTAATGCTAGATCCATAATTTGACGAAGCCAAGAACATCCAAAAGCTTGTATATATTGCTCTGATGCACCAGTCTTTGTGATTCCCATTGACACAATTCTTATAGGATGTAACCCTAAAGCATGGATTATTTCTACTGGAACACGGTTAGTAAAATAACCAATGAGTTTTTTTCCATCAGTCTCTAATCTTTCCAAAGCTTCTGTATAATTATTATAAAGGATGGAATGTTTTTCTCCATTTATCATTTGTATCACTATTTTATCGATAATCCACCATCTAATACTAAATATTGACCAGTTATTCCAGCAGAGGCTTCACTTGCTAGATAACAAATTGCTGCTTTAAGATCAGAGGGATTAATAAATCTTTGAAGAGGGATAGTCTCAAGTAAAGCTTCTCTTACAGGACTTCCTTCGACTGTGAACATCTGAGACATTGAATCAATTCCTTCAAAGAAGCTTGGAACTATGCTATTTACTCGAATCTGTGGAGCCCATTCTACTGCTAATTGCCGTGTTAATCCCAATAATGCAGCTTTACTTGCTGTATAACCTATTTGAGGGATTATTGCTGTCCCTTGTAACGCGAGAAGAGAACTTATTAAAATGATCTTTCCACCATTTGGATTAGGTTTGATTAATTCACGAGAAAAATCACGAATGATCAAAAAACTTCCAGTAAGATTGGTATCAATGACCTTAGACCATGTTTGCAGTGTTTGTTCATTTGTTGGTGCAGCCCATGTTACACCCGCGTTACATATCAAAATATCCAAATATTTAATAATATTTTTGAGTTCTTTAACAATATGTTTAACCTGTTCTTCAATACTTATGTCACAAGTAAATCCTTTTATCTTAGCATCGGGAAACTTCTCTTTCAATCGTTTTTCTTCATCCTCAATTGATCCATGACGCCCTCTTCCACAAAAGAATATTGAACTTACTCCTGCTTCCAATAAACCTTCATTAATACTTCTTCCTAGACCTTTAGCACCTCCTGTCACAAAAGCAGTCTTTCCTGATAAACTAAATAAATCTAAAACCTTCATTGACTCATCAATCCTCCATCGACAGGAATTACCACCCCTGTAATATAGGATGAAGCATTACTTGCTAAAAATACAACGACTCCTTTAAGCTCCCATTGTTCTCCCAATCTACCCATAGGATTTTGATTTTCAAGTGTTTTTCTCATGGGGCTTTCCTTGTCTGTAAAATACCGTGACATATAAGAGGGAAACCAAGATGGTGCAATAGCATTCACCCGAATTCCATTAGAAGCATATTCAATGGCTAGTTGTTTAGTTATTCCAATAACTCCAGCTTTTGATGAATTATATGCTACAACACCATATTCTCCTCCTTTATAACCAGCAACACTAGATATATTAATAATAGAGCCACCTAATCCACTTGGTAACATAAGACTTGTTATCACTTCACGACACATTAAAAAAGTCCCAGTCAAGTTAATATCAATGACCATTTTCCATTTTTCTAAGGATAAACTTTCACTAGGATGTCCCCAAGAAACTCCAGCATTATTTACAAGAATATCAATATTTATTGACATTTCAGTTAGGGATTTTACTAATTTTTGTACATTTTCTTCATTACTTACATCGCAATTTAAAGCAATAACCTCAGGTCCTATTTGGGCAAGCTTGTTTGAAGCAGCTTCTAAAGACCCATGACGACCTCTTCCACAAATTATTACTTTAGCTCCTGCTTCCAATAAACCTTCAGCCATTGAATATCCTATCCCAGAGGCACCCCCAGTCACTAATCCAGTTTTATCGTTCAAAGAAAACAGTTGAGATATATTCATGAATTATCTTCTTCCTTATCAGATAGCAAATAATTATTACAAGAGATTTTAAATCACTTATGGACAATTGAATTTTATACTAAATAATAGTCTTATTTGAATTAGAGAGAATTTATTCAATTCCTCTATACATGTTTTATCTGTAAGGTTTTTGAAAATTTAATAAAAGTTTACCCCAGATTCTCATTACTCTTTCATCCCTATTTAAATCTGTTAGCGTTTCATCATCCCCTACAAACGTATCTAGTAGCATAGCAGCACTCAAAGTGTTTAGTCGTGATTCATGATACTGAAGAAGCTCTTCTATTAAGAGTTTTTTTATTCCAGGAGACATATCTTTTAATATAGCAAATGGGGTCGAAAGAAATTTACGCTGAAAATCTTTGACAAGAAGTAAATCTGAAGTAAACCCAGTATCAATAGCCATAAAGTAATTTTTTCCAAAAATAAATCGCAATTTATGAATATAGGTCGTACCAAATGAAATATATTTGGGCTTTGAATCAAATAATGACTGAATGAATCCAACAATCGCGGAGAAAAATCCAGCCCAAATACCCTGATTTGTCAAGTTATAAGAAAAAGGAATTTCAAAACCATCAAGATTCGCAATTATTGCCCATCCCTGTGTCTGAATTAGGCTAGTGCGTTCTGCATGCTTTCTTAGATAATAATGAAGAAGTAATAATTCCTGAAAAGATAAAATACTAAAATTACTACCCGCAATACCAACTATATTGTCTAAAAGATTGTTATCTAGATATCTCTCATTAATATCAAGAATAATGTCTCTAAAGTGTTGTTCTATTGCCTCTTTGGTTTCTTTATCGGCATCAGTTACTAGATTGCTATATAAAATGGAAGCCTGACCAACCATCACTGCTCTCATAATTTGTTTGATATCTTCAGGCAGGCCTCCTTCAGCATCAATCAATAATAATGTAACTGCGGGATCTGATATAATTAGAAAAAATTTTTCTTCCAAGGAGACAATGAAGATTTCAGAGGATTTTAACCCTGAATGAGCTGGTCGGTCAAAATTAATTGATGCAATACCTTCAGTTCCAAAAAGTTCTTTTCCTAATTTTCCCAATCCCATCAAAAAATTTGAAACGACCTCTAAAAACTCATGACTAGGATTCCCATAAGACCATTTCACTTCTGTTCCTTCAATAAATAAGGCCCAGTGTTCTTGAACCCTCGCAGTTACTCTTTGCATTTCCTCACAGCTCATTGTTCTTTCTTAATTCATTTATTTTTTTTGAAAGCGTGTCTAATTTGAAAGATATTGAAATTAACATTTCTTAAATTAACTCGAAACCTTTTCGTATTAAATAATTTCAGGAAATTTAGAATGACTTCTTCCCTTTAAAATTTATACATATTAACTAAAGAAAATATAAAGTAAATATAGGAGTTGATGCAAGTTATTACTATTAAAAGCTTTTTGACAAACTAAAAAAGGGGGACAGATAGAAGATCTTCTTAAAAAGATGGTTGAGGAATCTTTCTACGAGCACCTCTTTTCTCAAGATCTACGATCACTTGATTAAATTCTCCTTTAAGTTCAGCTGGAAGTCGAGAAGGATGTTTAAATCCTGATTCACGATCTAAAGCATATGCGTATAAGAAAGTTTTGAAAGCAGTTCCCATAGGATAAGTTACAATAGACATAGGAATTGTTGAAAATATAATAGCAACTATTCCGATAACAAATGCACCTTCTACTGTGGAAAAGATTAAATATCCTACATAGGCTCCAGTGGCGCCCCATAACACAAAATTAATGATGTTAAAAAAGAACATTGCTAATCCAAAACCTGTTTCGCCAACCATGAGATCCAACCAATTATTCCAAACAATTTTAGCTGAATCGCGAATTGAATCTCTTACACCCTTCTTTTTAACTACAATTGCAGGTAGTGTGAAGTAAGTAAAGAATCTATATAGACCTATAATTATACTTACTATTACTGATGTAATTAGAAATAAAAAGACTGTAAATATCTGTTCATTCCGTCTTTTTCCTGTAGTAGTAGCTGATCGCCGTGCTCCACGTCCAAGGACTCTCGTAATCATTTCTAAAGTTGCCCTGATGATACCAAACCAAAGTAAAGGAGATAAAACCTGTCGTACATCATTCCATGCAGTTTTTAAACTGGGATCTTCTTTTCGATACCAATCAAATGCGTAAGAAACAATAAATCCACCAATGATATAATATAACCCAAAATAAACTATTAAATAAATATATTCAATAAAAAGACCTACAAATGAACCTAATTCAGATAATTCTACTGATCCCTCAGTAAATACTCCCCAACTATCATATATTTCTAGAAAACTGAAACCCATAATCATCCCAGCAAATATTGTAAAGAGAGCGACTATAATAGGAGCAATCAACAATGCTTTTTCTTCAAGAACTAAGCGAGCAGCAAACTCAACAAATTTTCCAGCTCTTCGCAATCTACGTTGGTTCCATATAGCAAATAATAAAAGGAGAACCCCAAAAATGAGAACTACATAACCAACAAGAGCAATGGGAGCTAATAAAGAAATAATTATTCCAATCCATATCATTACCCCAGGAATTAGAAATGACATGAATAATACAACAGGAGTAGCTAAATGACGCATTAATTGTAGTATAATCCATCCTAAAATAAGACACAATACAAAAAAAATCACTAATGCCAATAGTAGGTATGGTATACCTTGTGAAAGAAAAGGAATAATAGTTCCTAGTACTATTAAGATTGAATCAAATTCTGCAGGATATTTAATGATTATAAGATCATAAATGGAATAGATTCCAAATCCATAAAGAACTAGTACCAAAAGCAGAAATAAAAATAGAGAAAACTTTCCATGATTTGCAGTTTTAGTTTTTGACATAATTTTGAACCTCATCCTCTATTATTTATTGGTCTTTTTATGTTGTTTCGCATCAAAGAGAATTTAAGCTGTTAAAGGTGAATTTTCATAATAAGCATTTAATCAAATACTCCATCAAATTTTTAATCTGTTGGTTCATTCAATGGCTAATACAATTGAAATAATTTTTTTAGGTGCAATGGCCTCTTTAGGAGCTGGCTTAGCAACAACGATTGGAGCTACTCCCGTATTATCTGGTAGAGAAGTTTCTGATAAGAATCTAGACATCATGCTAGGGTTTGCAGCAGGAGTAATGTTAGCAGCTTCAGCTTTTAGTTTATTAGTTCCTGCTCTGAATATGAATCCAGTATTCACAGTATGGGAGCTAGAACCTGTGGTTTTAACAGTTTTAGGATTCTTTATGGGAGCATTTTTCATACATATAATCGATCGTTGGGCTCCTCATCAACATTTTATCCACGGACCAGATAAATCTGTTGTATCTATCAAAGAAGGATCAAAAAAGATGTCTAAGAGATTAGCAGCAACTTGGTTATTTGTCATAGCGATTACTATTCATAATTTTCCAGAGGGTTTAGCAGTAGGAGTGGCATTTGGTGCAGAAAATATCTCCACTGGTTTTATAGTAGCATTAGCTATTGGATTACAAAATATACCTGAAGGAACCGCAGTAGCTTTACCTCTTCTACGTGAAGGATATTCTAAATTCGATGTTATTAAGATAACATTAGCTACAGGATTAGTGGAACCACTTGGAGGTCTCCTAGGTGTAGCTGCTGTTTCTTTTGTTGGTGGTATTTTGGGTTTTGGGATGGCTTTTGCTGCAGGAGCGATGATATTTGTTGTTTCAGATGAAATAATACCTGAAAGTCATAGAAAAGGGCATGAACGTGCTGCTACATTTGGGGTTATATTAGGCTTTATCATAATGATGTTTTTAGACAATTTCATTGTCGGAGCATAAAACTACCAATAGAAAATAAAATTGATTATTGAATGTTATAAAATAATTCAAAAATAGCATTAGGTGTAAAAAGTCTAGGATTATTTTTCAACCTATCTAAATTAATACTTTGTTCTATTATTTCCCAGTGATTTTTTAAATTTATATTTAATTCACTGAGCTTTGTTTTAAGATTTAGATCTTTCAGTTTCCAACATAATCAAGGAGAATTATCAGCTCGATGCAAGCATTTTACAATAGAATTGTGACATTTATTGTTTTAAACAGATTATTAATAGGTGTTCTCTTTGGAGTACCCTTTATGCTATTTGGTTTTTTCACAGAATTAGCTATAATGGGATGGGAAGGGTCAGTATTAGCGGATTCTTGGATACGCTTATTATCAGCCCTTGGAGTATCCGTGTTTCTACTACCGTATATTTGGATGAGTAATGATTACTATGATGCACCCTTTGATCGACTTGATGAAAAAAAACGAGAACTTAATTATTTCTGTAAAACAAATATCCAGAAAAAACCGATATTGGCTTTTTCATTACTTTTAACACCAATTATCATAAGTTTGGTTTTTAGTTTCATAAATGGAATTGAAAGTGTTTTTTTATGGGGTATTATTCTAATAGTAGGCCATTTTTACAATGCCCCTCCTATTAGATTTAAAGAGCGTCTCTTTTTTGATTTCTTCACCCATGGATTATATGCATCAGGACTATTTTTTCTCTTAGGAGGAGTTGTTTTAACCTCGATTTCCCAATTACTTCAGCAACCGATTTTTTTACTTTTATTCGTTTTTTCAATAATAGATGGATCTTGGATTCAATTTAGTGCACAGCTAAAGGATTATGAAATTGATAAAATTGGCAAACAAAAGACAACTAGCATTTTAATTGGTAAAAACTCAAGTCTCATTCTTCTACAAGGTTTAGTATGCAGTATGCTTCTCATACTACCATTATATTTGATTATCAATACTACTTTGAGAAAATTTTTTCCAGATTATCTAATCTTATTTGCGTTAATTATTTCAATTATTTCTATAATACTCTATATAAAACAGTTATACATGGTACGAGAAGATTTTATGAAGATACGCAAAATGTCTGGATGGGTAAGAAGACATTTTGTGTATAGTTTTGGAATCATTGCTGTACTGTTCATTAATTGCCCTTTTGGGTGAATTGTCTTTATATTTTGTCAGGAATTCATGATCCTGTTACTCTACCTCCAGAAACTCTAGATGAGAGTCAATAATCACCACATTTAATCCAGTGTACTCTTTAATAATGATCTCCTAAGATTGCAAGATTTAACGTATTAATGAAATAATTTTACCACATAGAAAATCTAAATAAACATTCACAAACTTTAGGGTTAAATGAGTAATTTAAATTCATTTATTTCAACCAGAGTCTCAAGTTCGAGATTAAAGATGCAATCTGAAGGGTTTAAATATGGTAATTATCTATAAAACTTTTGAACCAGATCAAGGGCTCGAAGAAATTCAGGCTAGATTATACACCAAAGCAACTGGCATTAATGTTACTGGTGAGGAAATAAAAAAGAGAATTATAAAAGAGAGAATTAATCCCAATTTTCTTCGTTATGCATTCTCAAAAGAAGGAGAACCTTTGGCGTATATTCAGGCTCGAAAGGAAAGAAGTCATATTTACGCGATTGGTTATCCTTGGGCGACTCCAAATTGTCCTTCAGATGTACAAGACAAGTTATTTGATGATCTGAGAAATTATCTCCTTGAAAAAAATCCAGATGAACTTAGATATTGGATTCATCACTCCTGGAAACGCGTTGAATCGTTTTTTCTTAAAAAGGGCTTTAGAAAAGCTTTTAGTGGTTTTAGGTATGAGTTTGATGTTACAGAACTCTCTAAGCGGGATGTATCACTTCCTGGTTTTACCTCACGCCTTGCAACTATTCAAGATCTAGAATTATTAATCAAGCTTGCACGAGAAGATGAGGAATTGGGGAAGGTACCTGAATTAACTGAAGAAGCTTTAAGATCTTATTTCACTGATAAAGTCCTGAAAGATGGTCATTGTATAGTGATCTCTAATGAAAAAGGAGAAATTATTAATGCAAGTGCCCCATTAAGAGATTTCCCTAATCCTGAACCTGATAATAAATATATGATTTTACGATTCACTGCAACGCGTCCTGGTTATCATGAGACATGGAAATTACTATTAGTTGAAATCGCTAAGGAGTGTATTAAAGCGGGGTGGATTAATCTTCCTTTAGGTGTTAATATTAGTGAAAAAAGTCTTCATGGACCAATTTTTGAAACTTTAAATCCACGAAAAATTCCTGGATATAATTTGTTTACCTTTACGGTTAAGAAATAACCTGATGTCTTTTTTTACACTTTTGAAAAACTAGACAATAATGATGATGAACATTTGAAACATAGGAATAAGGATACCCCCATATACCCATAAATTTCTGATCCTGCAACCAAATAAATTCTTGTTTTAACTTGACATTAGGAAGCTCACGTAATTTTAGAGCAAATTCCCAAGCCAAAGGACACATTTTTCCATCTACTTGACGAATATTTTGAAGAATAACGACTATATAACCACAATCCTTTATTATTTTACAAAAATTGATAAATAGAGAAATTAATTGACCTAAATATTGATTATACTGTGGAATATTCCCTAAGTCACGTGAATCAGTACCATAGGTCTCATCATAGCCGTTTTCAACTCGTTGTTTAAGAGTTGATTTTACACCACCCCTCGATTCAGCTAAGATATTCCAATAAGGGGGTGATGTAAGTAATAAATCTGCTAAGGGAAATTCCTGTTCAAAAAAAATCTTCTTACAGTTATGTGAGTCATCATTTGCTAAATAATAAGTATTGGATCCATTTTCTATGTTTTCAATACGCTTTTTAGCATAATTAGCATATTTACTATTTAATTCAATCCCCCAACAGTTTCGATTTAACTCCTTTGCAGCAGCAAGTGTACTTCCTATTCCCATAAAGGGATCGAATACCCATCCATCTTTTTTAGTAAAAAATTTGATGAAATGTTTTGCTAATTCAGGCGGAAAACTTGCGGGATGATCCTTGATCTCATATGGAAGATCTGAAGGTTTTCCATCAACAATCATCCAGCTTTTTGTGTGTCTTAACCATTCCTTTCCTGTTAGATCATTTAACTGATTTTTTTCAGAGTATTTTCCTTTGAATTCAATATTGTATTCCAGATTTCGTGTTATACGACCTAAAGTGCGAAAAATTCGGGCAGTTTCAATGAAATTCCCTTGAAGAAAATATTCTTCAGCAGTTTTTAGTAATTTTTTAATATCAAACTGAGTCTTTTTAATCAGTTCAGACGAATTAGTCCTATTTGGAGAAATTTTGATTATTTTCTCCAAAACTGTAGCATTTAATGTCCAAGAACTTTCTTTAGGAGTAGTTCCTTCTTCTTTAGAATTTTTCATTATGATTTTAATCTTTGCATAATGATTCTTATAACTCTCATGATCACTATTGAAAAATGAGAAATAATAACTTTACTTAAAAGAATATAGTGTTTTAAGAGGAGAAAGGTTTCCTAAAGTCTTTGGATAGAGTTATTTGTTTTTATTAACAAATTATTATTCTCTGACAAGATTCCTTTATCAATCAAATGATTAATTGCTTCTTCTAATTTAAGATTGTCTGGAGGAGAATTTCCATTAGAAATTGCTTTTATTGTAGCATTCATTACAATTGCTGCTTTATTCTCGAATTTACCTTGAAAAGCACCTAGAACCATCGATTCATATTCATCAAAATCACCTATAGGTTTTATTATTTCAACTTCTTTTTCTTCATCATCCGAATCAACATTTATTTTTGTTTTATTCTTTAAGATTAATAAGTCCCCTTTCGATTCAATTGTGCCTTCTGATATTAACTCGTCAATTACCTCATTAATCTTATCTTTTGAAGGGAGTTTTTCCCCTCTTTGTGCTTTCTCTACCACAAATTGCATAATAAATGCTTGACGTTTTTCCATTTTGCTAGGAAAAGTATTTAATAATTGTTCCTTTAATTTTTTAGTCAATTTGCACACCTATTCTATATTCAGCTGACTTCGTTTCATCCTAGCCTTTAAAATCGTCTGAGACAATATTTCAACTGCTTCATGAACATTAGTTCCCATTCGAGCTGAAGTAGGAAGATATGGAATTTCAAATGGAATATTCGGATTACTATCAAGAAACTCTTGTAATAATTCTTTATTGTATACTGCTGGTAAATCGCATTTATTTCCTAATACGATAAATGGTACTTCAGATCCTGCATTGGTATGAAGTTCTTCACGCCATAATTTTAAGTTCTCCATAGATAGGGGTCTGGTAACATCAAAAACCATAATACAGGCTCTTGAACCCTTGTAGAAAGGCCCCCGAACTAAATCAAATCGTCGTTGTCCAGCTAAATCCCAGAATTGGTATCGAAAAAGCTGGCCACTTGCACTTGTATATGGATATGTAGCAATATTTGCTCCAATGGTCAACAAATAAGTGGAATGAAACTCTCGTCCTAGTAAATATTCAATAATACTGGTCTTTCCTACAGCTCCATCTCCAATTATTGTTATCTTGTAGTATTGACCAATATGAGGTTCCATTGTTATGCTTCACAACAACCTATTAGTTCCAATTATTTGAGAGCTCTAGAAGAAAACCAATCCTCATTTCTTATATTCATTTGCAATTAAATTTCAAAACTAAATCTATTTCAAATAACCCAAAGCGGTAATTTCCTAGATTTTCTCTTCTTTTGTGAAAAAAACGTTTTAACGCTATTCAATCCTCTACAAGGAATTGTGAATGCTTCAAATTAATGATTACGGAATAGAATATATTCATTTAACACTAATTTATCCTTCTTCATAATCTGGGGTTTCAAGCTTATAAAAAACACCTGTTCCTTTCAATGTTTCGTGAATTTTAATTGATAATTCCAAGATATCATGAACAGTAATATCTCTTCCCCAATCATATTCTAAATCATATTTACCTGTTATAGGTTTGAATCCTAGTCCAGTTAATCGTTGCATTACTAATAAAGGATTTTCTCCACTTGATGAATGAAAAAGGATTAGAAAAGTTTTCATAATTATCTATTTCTGAGTGATGATCTTAAAAAATATTCTATTTTAATTTAGATAAAAAATCAAATTTCTATAAAATGCTAGGGTGTTGAAAATTCACATGAATAAAAGCTAAAAGGTCTTGGATAAGGAAAAACAGGACGAATAAGTATCTTAAATGATCTAGGAGTGTCTTTTAATATGAAATCAACTTTTGATTTTTCTCTACCTTTTAATTCAATCGTTTGCAAGTATTTTTCATCATGAAATACTTGAATTGAATTCTGAGTTTCTTCTGCTTTTATAGATAGACTGATTTTAAGTAATTCATACTGTAAATTGCCAGAAACTTTGATTTCAATGTATGAATAGTTCCAATAATCCTTCTCAAGAAGGTTTGAATTTTCATAATTTAATCTACCCATAAGGACTACTTTATTCTCATTCCATTGATCAGTTATTGAATACTCCTGACCATAGGAATACCCTCCATATGTAATTAACATTGCTGTAAACATATTTCCCATTATACAAGGAAATTGGGGAGAAATTGTTAATCTTGGTTCATCATTTAGCATAACAATCAAAAAAAGGAAAGATAAAGTTAAATTTATTTTCTTTTTTCGTAAGTAATCCCTTTTGTAAACAACTTATTTTAGTCAGATTGATAAATAATAATTAAATCTGGTGGACAAGAGCTGATAGAGAGTCATCATATAGATAAAACGTTTCTTCATCCACGTTATTACCGGAATTTTCTGACATGGATACTTGGACATTTATTATCTCATAAACAGTTATTTATTTTAGGATATTTTCTGCTTTTTATAGGAACAAGCTTAGGGATCATCATTCCATTAATACTACGCTATTATTTTGATGAAGCAATCTATTCAGGAAGAATAAATGTTATTTTACTTGTTTGTTTTGTCTTTCTTGGCATTTATCTTTTCAATTTCGTATCTCAAGCCTTTGGTGCTTACATCAATGCACGTTTCAGTGAAAAGGTAGTGAGGGACGTTCAGGTTGAATTTTTTCAGTCAATTCATTCGAAATCCATGGCTTTTCATGACTCTGCTCGGATTGGAGAACTCCTTGCTATGGCAACATCAGACTCACGTCAATTATCTTGGATGTTGATTAGTATTCTAATGTTTGCTTTGGCGATCTTTACAACCTTCGCTAGTCTATTAGCAATGTTCACATTAAATATTCAGCTTTTTTTCATCTTTCTAGGCTTTATTCCATTTATTCTCTTTAGTATGTTCACTTATGGCAAATCATTAGGCCCTGTGTCAATTAAAAGGCAAGAACTATTTGCAAAATGGCAAGCAACACTCCAAGAAAATCTAGCAGGTATTAGGGTTTTACGTACCTTATCAAATCGAAATCAAGAATTCAAAAAATATGATGAGGATTTAAAAGCTGTACGAGAAGTTTTAACTGAACGAGGGATAAAATCAGCTCGTTATTATCCAATTTTGATTTTATATATCGCTTTAGGGATCGACTTTATTATCGGGGGTTATTTAGTCTTTTTAGGAGAAATTACACCAGGAACTTTAATTGCATTCAATAGTTTGATCCTTCTCCTTCAAGGTCCTAGTGAATTTATCCGATTTACTGTATTTCTAGGGTCAATGGGATTTGCAGGTGGAAACCGTGTATTTTCAGTTATTTCTAAACAGCAACAATTAGTTGATGGTAAAATAGACTTGGAAAAAGTTCATGGTGATATTGAATTCAAAAATGTTACTTTTCGGTATAATCCAGAAGGCCCTGATGTTTTAAAAAACATCAATTTAAAAATTCAATCTGGTCAGATGGTAGCTATCATTGGACATACTGGGTGTGGAAAAACTACCCTCTCAAAACTTGTTCAAAGGCTTTATGACCCTGTTGAAGGAGATATCTTGGTTGATGGTAAAAATATTAAGAATTTTCCTATTGATCAATATCGAAGACAAATTGGTGTCATTGAGCAGGATATTTTTCTTTTTTCAGCTTCAATTCGAGAAAATATCCTTTATGGATGTGGAAAACTCCATCCTGAATTAGAGAAGAGAATGATTGAAGTAGCTAAATTAGCACAGATTCATGACTTTATTTCTACCTTACCAAATCAATATAATACTGTTATAGGAGAGCGAGGGGTCACATTATCGGGAGGACAAAGACAAAGATTAGCTCTTGCTCGAGCTTTTATGATAGATCCTCCTATTTTAATTTTAGATGATTCAACTAGCGCAGTTGATTCAAAAACGGAAGTTAAAATTCAAAACGCAATAAATAATCTTTTATATGCTCGGACAACCTTGATTATAACCCATAGACTCTCTACAATAAGAAAAGCTGATTTAGTAGTTTTAATGAAAGGAGGAGAAATTGAAGATATAGGTACTCATGACGAATTATACCTACGGAATGAAGAATATGCAAGTATTTTCAAGCAGTTTGAAGATCTTCCAGCTATTCCAACAGAACTATTAGTAGAGGAGGAGATTTAATTGGCTTGGCACATAATGGGAGCATTACGCTCAGAGAAATATGACAAAAAATATTCAGAAAAGGAAATATCAAAACGGCTAGCTCCATACATGCTAAAATATAAGAAATTATTGGCATTAATTACTACTTTTTCCCTTTTAGGAGCTCTAACATCTATTATAGCTCCTCTAGTTATGGGAATAGGATTTGATGAACTATTCAAAGGAGTGGAGAGTCAATCTCTTGATTTAATCATTCTTATTTCCATTACATACTTCTTACTCCTTACTTTCGAATGGATTTTCAATTACTTCTCTCAAATAAATAGTTCAATTCTTCAGGCAAATGTTACATATGATCTTCGTCGCAAATTATTTGAACGTATTAATCAACATGAATTAGCTTTTTTTGATGCAAATAAAACAGGAAAAATAATGTCTCGAGTCAGTGGAGATACATTTCAGCTCGGGGGAGTCTTAACTTCTATTATGGATCTTGGCTCAGTCATTCTACGAGCAGGGTTAATTCTCACAACAATGTTTTTTCTAGATTGGCAATTAACACTATTTTCGTTATTGATCTTTCCTTTTCTTTTTCTGATTGTTTTTGTATTTCGTAGAGTATTCAGACAATATTCTTTACTCCAGATGCGAGCTGAAGCGACATTAAATGCCTTTGTTGAGGAACAGATAAGTGGAATTCAGATTACTAAATCCTTTGGTCAAGAACAAAACGTTTTACAAAGTTTTGAAGAACTTCAGAACACCAAAGTTAAGGTAAATATTAAACAAGCGACTCTTTTCAGAGCTGTTGGACCTTTATTTGATTTAATTGCTGCAATAGGATTAACACTTATATTATTTGGAGGAGGTATTACAATAACCCAAACTCCTTCTTTGTTAACTCCAGGTCTTCTTTATTTATTTATCACATATCTTCGACAACTTTTTCAACCTTTGATTGCACTATCTACTTTTTATGCTTCTTTACAAGGAGGATTTGCTTCTGGAGAAAGGATTTTTTCATTAATGGATGTACCAGTTGAATTAAATGAAGGTCATCTAATATGTCCTCCTTTAAACGGTGAAATAGAGTTTAAAGACATTAATTTTGGATATAATTTAACCACTTCAGTTCTAAAAGACTTTAATCTTCACATACCATCAGGTCAAACATTAGCGATTGTAGGCGAAACAGGAGCTGGGAAAAGTACTATAACATCTTTGTTAGCCCGGTTTTATGAATACAATTCTGGGGAAATTATTTTAAATGGAAATCTTTGTCTTAAAGATTTAGATGCAGATTCATTAAGAAATCAATTAGGCTATGTACTTCAAGAACCATTCCTGTTTTCTGGAACCATTAGAGATAATTTACTCCTTGGATCTCCATCAGCTACTGAAAATGATCTACAATGGGCCATTAAAACCGTCAATGCTGACTCTTTCATCAGTATGCTCCCCAAAGGATTAGATACACCGATAAAAGAACGAGGACGAGGACTATCTCAAGGACAAAAGCAGTTACTCTCTTTAGCACGAATATTACTCAAAGATCCTAAGATATTATTATTAGATGAAGCAACAGCGTCAGTAGATGCATATACTGAACATATGATTCAAAAAGCATTGGAGATTGTATTCAAAGATAGAACAACAATTGTGATTGCGCATCGATTATCAACTATCTTAAAAGCAGATCGAATTATAGTCCTAGATAAGGGCCAGATTATTGATTCTGGTACTCACCAAGAGCTAATCAATAAGCCAGGAGCATACCGAGATCTATATTATACCTATTATGCTCACCAAGGTGCTCTTGAGGAATTAAAATTAAAACAGAAAGAAATACACATACTAGTGGAGGATTAATTTATGACTCAGATGTTAAAATGTAAAGAATGTGATGAAACACAACCTATTCCATTACATTGTGGGAAAGCAATGCATATTGAGAAATATGAAGGAAAAGAAATGCTAATTTGTTGGATGGGGGCTAATTGTGGAATCAAGGAATTACCAATTCATCACGGTAAGCCAATGATGATAGTAGATATATGAAAACATATTCATTATATTATTTCTAATCCTTGAATTGTTTAGAGATGTCTTTATAAACTTTTTCAAGTTTTTTATCTGTTTCTACAACAATTTTCAGGTATTTTTCTATCTTTTTTATTTTCTTATCAACTTCGCTGAATTTTTTTTCAACGTTCTTCTGATGAGAATTAATTTTTTTGAGATGATCCTCTATTGATTTGAATTGCTTTTCAATGTCACCGATAGGAACAGTAATTCCTGATTCATCTTTGATAGTCATAACAGAAAGCTTAGGAGGAGTTGGAGGAGGCATTTGCTCTATCTCTTGTTCCATGCTCAAAGGAGGAAATTGTTTTGGCATTACTTGGGATTGGGGTTTAGAAATTATTGGCTGTGAAGCACTAGGTGGAGGAGATGAATAAGATGGTTTTACTGGAGGAGGTTTACTAGGTGGAGGAGGAGTATAAGGTATTGGTGATTGAGGAGGAGGTTTTGGAATTTCTAGAGGTTCAGAAGAACGAAGAAGAGGACTGGGCGAAGTTTCATGACCTTTTATTGGTGGTGGAGGTTCTTTAAAAGATTCCTGAAGATCTAAAGGAATAATCGGCTTTATCTCATTAGCTTCACGATCTGTTAAAGCTTGCTGAGCCCCGCAATGAGGACAGGGAAAGTCCATTACATAATTCCGACATTTTTTACAGACTGGACTCATGGTTATTACATAATTCACCTTATTAATAAACAATTTTTTTCTGGATTTTATTATTTATTTTTATATTCAATATTTTTAACAAAGCTTGAACACAATTTTTCCGACAATATCCTATTTACTGGATAAAACGAAAATAAAATACTTATTAATATAGTAAAAAATGAGTAGGGGAACTATTAATATATACAAAAACTATCTGATACCTCTTCACTCCATTGAAACTGAAAATGCTTTCGAAGGTAGCTACATATTCTATGTCAAGAATCTTTTCACTATATCTTCTTTGATTCCACGTTCCAAGGCATTCTTAGTTTTTTCTCCAAATATTACTCCTCCTCCTAAGGGTTTGTAAAATCTCATTTTCTCTTCAGGATCGTAACCTTCAGAAACAAGGATTGAGTTATATTTTTCATCATAAATAGATGTATATAAATGACTCTAATTGAGTTATTTTTTTAAAATTCTCTCCAGGAAGAAAGAAGAAAATAATCAATGAATTTCTTTTGACACTGGTAATCTTAAAAGAATATCTAATGACGAACTTAGCCCTTTCCTTTCTGCTTCAACTTTATTTTGTAAAACCTATTATAAATCGAACTGTGTAAGAAGAAGAACTTAATAATAGGTTAAGATACTAATTTAAACAACTTACTTTCGAATTCTTCTCACTTCATAAATCACTGGGTTCCAAGCGTCAGGACAAGCATGAGTACTTACATCTGGATTTTCTAACCAAGGAAATTCAGCTCCATATGCCATTGCAAATACTTTAGGCATAATTGAGTAAAGAGCGTGTAGACAGATTTTCCCACTTATCTCATTCCTTTCAAACGAGATTAAAACTTCGTCTCCGATTTTATGTCCTGCTACGCAAGTTCCTTCTTGATTTTTTACGATTAATTTGATATTATAGGTCATTTTTGAATCCCAATTGCTTAAGAATATGTAGTGATCTCTTATTAGGAGCTTATATTTACATCTACAGTCTTAATATAATTATATCTATGACCTATTTTTTATTAACTAAAAAATCATCTAACAGTTTTGAATTACTTCTTTTCATTGTTACTTTAGTATCCCACTTCTTAGAAAGATTAAGGATAGAACTTGACTCCTTTTTACCTTGTATTAGTTGTGATAATGCAAAACTTTCCCAAAGTTCATGAAAGTTTCCATCTGTTAAATTTTGCAAAAGAGGATTCAATGGCATTCGTGATTCGTATTCTTTTAATACATAGTTTAATTCTTTTTTTGTCATTTTTATCCTATTTGAGTTATCGATAATAAAAACACCCCTATTAGACTCGAAAAGGATAATAAAGAGTGGAAATCGTTTCTTAAGAAAATATAAAAAGGGTTTTTCATTATGATGGACTAGTTTTTTAGAAGAGGCATATAAAATTCCATGAGGAGAGACAGATAATCGTAAAAATGCTTTATGAGAATGAAGATCTGTATCCACCTCTCTACTCATCCGTACGGCCTTTTTGGCAATTGGATTGCCAATATTTTCTAAAATTTCCTTTGGTAAGGTCTTTACTTCTTCAAGAAATTTGTCGTCAACTTCCTTATGACGACTTAATGCCCTGATAACCTTCTTCTTGTGAATTCTCCTTATCATATTCTTTACCCAAAGAAAGAGGATTTAATTGAAAAATCCATTTAAATTGGTTTGTTTTCTTCCATTTACAATTAAAAATGGTTTTGCTCTCTTTAAAACAACTCCGAGTTGACAAAGATCTTTATAACTCTTAATTTTATGATTTATTTTTCTTAAATTACAAATCCGTTTTGCGGAGACTTCTCCTATTCCTGGGCATCTTAATAACTCCTCATAGCTCGCTTCATTGACATCTAAGGGAAATATTTTATCTTCAAATGCGATTGCTAGTTTCGGATCGATATGTAAAGGTAACATGCCATCCTCATTGAGAATAGAAATTATTTCTTCTTTTTTATAGGAATATTTTCGGAATAACCAGTCAATTCGATATAGAAAATTCTCTCGCTTTGATATTGTATAGGGAAGTTTAACTTTCTCTAGTGGAGTTTCTTTCATTGGAGTAAAAGCAGAAAAATATCCTCGCTTAAGGTTAAGATGCTTATATTCCCAAACAAGTCTTTCAAAAATCTCTTTGTCTGACTCACTTGAAGCCCCTATAATAAATTGCGTTGTGTGGCCTGCAGGAGTTAAGCCAGATTCAATCAACTGCATAATGATCTTTTGAGGTCTAATAATATCTAGAATGTAATCTTTTGTACTTGAAACTTCTGTTAGTCTTGTAGCGCTGGGAACTTCTATATTTAGACTAACTCTATCAGCAATTTCCATAATTCTTCTAATCTGATATTTTTCAGTTCCAGGTAATATCTTAATATGGATATATCCTCTGAATTTATACTGATATCTAATTAAATCAATTGCTTCAATTATTTTCTCTGTAGTTTCATATACACTTTTTAAAACCCCCGATGACAGAAAAAGTCCTTCAACGTAATTTCTAATATATAACCCAATAAAAGCTTTAGCTAATTCCTCTGGTGTGAACATAGTTTTTAATTTGGCTTTAGAACACCGATTTATGCAATAAAAACAGTCATTAAGACAATAATTTGTCATAAGAACTTTAAAAAGACTAATACACCTTCCATCAGGGCTAAAAGCGTGACATATACCAGCATGATGCGGATTTCCAATTCTATCTCCATTAAATACGTTTCTAGGGGAAGCCATGGATGCACATATATCAAATTTGCTTGCATTACCTAAAATTTCGATTTTTCTTTGTAATTCACCCAAATGTAATCCAACATCTAGATAAGGTTTTTATTAAATGAAATCATGAAACTCATTTTATATCCTATATTCTATTACCTCAAAATAAAAAAAGGCTGAATTTCTTACTAGTCTAATCATACGTATAATCAATAAAAATTCTTGTAAATAAAATACCGAGATTCCATTTCTAAATCGTTAATAAGAGGATTAATCTTGAGTAAACACCCAATAAATAAAAATGATAAAAATTTAGGGTGGCGTTGGGAGTTGGTCACAAACATTGATGAATGGAAAATTCCTGATGGACAGGTTATGAGATTGGCTTTTATTCTAGAAAAAGAGAAAAAGAAGAAGATCCTTGATATAGGATGCGGATTAGGAAGACATATTGTCTATTTCGCAAGACAAGGCTTTCAGGTATGTGGGATTGATATATCAGAACATGCAGTATCACATACTAATAAATGGTTAAGAGAAGAAAAATTAGAAGCTGATGTCCATAAAGGGGCATTTACAAGCATAAATTACCCAAATAACACATTTAATCTTGTAATTGCTTTAAATGTAATTTATCATGGATTTAAAAAAGAAATTATAAAAGGATTCTCTGAAGTTTTACGTATTCTTAAACCTGGGGGGATATTTTATGGAACCCTTAAGACAAAAAGTAAAGATGAACCTTTCGATAACGAAGGTATAGAAATAATTAATAACCAGACGATTATTTTGAGAGAAGGAATAGAAGCTAATGTTCCTCACTACTTTTCTTATAAAGAGGATTTGATTGAATTTTTTCAGGGTTATGAAGTAGACAAAATAATCTATTGTGAATATTTTTACCCCCCACAATTAGTAAAGTCATTTATTAAAAAAGCTGGATCTGGTTATTTTCATTATTTTCTAAAAAAACCCGCAAATTAGACTTAAAAATCTATGCTCATTAATAAATATTATGGCATTTATCTATAAAGCAGGATATCTACACACTATTTTTGGCCCAATGAAGAGTGGAAAAACAGAAAAATTTATTGAAATTTTCGCAAATCTAAAATTTAGTGATATTAAAGGGATAGTTTTCAATCCAGCTATTAATACACGTGATCCAGTAATTCGAAGTCGGATTTCTAATAGATGGCTCGAAACCATTAGAATCGATGAATTACACCCTGAGAATGTCTTTAGACATGTGTCTGATTCACAGAATGTGATGGTTGGATTTGATGAGACACAATTTTTTGCTATGAGTATTATTACGGTGATTGATAAACTTTTGAAACAGGATTTTCATGTTGTTGCTTCAGGACTGTTGTTAGATTTTCGTGGTGAACCATTTGGCCCGATGCCAACATTAGTAGGTCAAGCACATGAAATCACGAAACTTTCAGCTATTTGTGAATATCCAGGCTGTAACAGACATGCAACACAAACCCAAAGGTTAATTAATGGAAAACCTGCCGATTACAATAGTCCAACTGTTTTAATTGAAGGAGGTGGATATAATGAAGAGTATCAGGCACGTTGTCTTCGTCATCATCATGTTCCTCGCTCTTCTTAATTCATCGCACATCGATTCGGCCCGATTTCCAAGTCATTGATCTGGTTTGGGGCCAAAATTGTCTTACCAGCATTAATATTACGTATTTTTTGATAAGAAGGTGGATGAGGTAGCGTTTCTACACGATTTACTGCATATTCGATAAATTCGTTTTCTGTTTTGTCAACTATTGGATTTTGAATGAAAGTTCTTACATCAGTTAGTAATGGTTTATTAAAGTGCTCTAGTGTGAATTTCCCGTGATGAGCTGGAGCAATAAACATATCTTGAGACAAAGATTTGTATAAAGTCATACTCCTATATAAATCGCTGGCAAATTCTCTTGCTTTGTTTGCTAGATCAGGTCTACCAACACCATCAGCAAAAATTGTATCCCCAGATAGAATACCATATCCATCGATAGAGAAAGAATATGAACCAAAGGTATGACCTGGAGTATGGAGACTTTTTAAATACGTACCATTTAACTGAAATTTATCATTGTGTTTGATAGGTGTATATTCTATCGATTTAAATTCATATGGGTCTTGACTTGAAAGAAATAGTGAAGCATCACATTTTTCAGCAAGATTTATTGCCCCGCTCACATGATCGGCATGCAAATGAGTATCAATAACCTTAGTTATAGTTAGATCATTAGTACGAGAGTATTCTAAATACGGGTCAAGATTAAATGCAGGATCGATAACCAAGGCTTCATCTTTTCCAATTAACATGTACGAAAGACAACCCTTTGCGATACGACGAAATTGTATCATTTTAACCCCATCATTCCTCAAAACTTCCTCATGATCAAATATACTATTCCATAGGGTTAATCCACCTTCAAGAGATAATGCATTCAAACCTTTCTTTTGAAGGTCCTTTGCAGCTATTTTTGAATCATTCCCTGATCCACATACTGTGATAATTTCTTGACTTTGAAATTCAGGTGGTAATTCTTCCTTCTTGGTCGAAAGAAGAGTCATTATAGGGATATTAAGGCTATCAAAGATTGTCCACTCCTTATGTTTTTGGATTCCCCGTACATCTAATAAAAGGGGCCTATAACCATTACGTAGTTGTTGATAAAGTACTTTAGGGGAAATTTCAATCCTCAATTCAGATTTTGGCAATTTTACTCACTTTTTTTAATTAAATTGACTTTTAATAATAAAAATTTATATTTTCTTTTACGATTGTAGGGATTAAATTCTGTTTTTACAAGGTTCCTAAAAGAAAAATGAAAAAGTCAATAGGATTACTGACAGAAAAAATACTAGGAAACTGATATAGGAAGTCAGAAGTAAATTTCTTCATTTTTCATTCCCTATTTAGCTTATACTGCTTGGTAGGTGTTTCCAAGACTCTTCCACATTTTACACATTCAGCAAAACAATTTCCTTGGATTTCTCCGCAATGGCTACATTTTAATTTTGTAACACGAGATTCGCTAATTTGATTCAATAAAATCCTCTCTACTTAAGGATGCTTGGTACCACGGTTTAAAAAAGAACTCTACGAGAAACAAATTTAGCTAATATCAAAACTATTCATTAGTTATTAGAGCTTTAAGTCAAAAGATATCCCTAAAATTAATTGTCTTTTATAATTGTAATATTTATTCCTTTAGGATTTCTGCCTAGTAAAGGAGACCTTTGAATTTAAATTAATTAGGTAATAAATTTGGCCTCTATGATAATTCTCATGGTCATACCATTCTTCTAAAAGCTGATAAATTTTCATCTTTTCACCCCAAGGTGCTATTGTGTCCTTTTCATAGGAAGAATCTTCTACTTCTAGAAGACGTTCTGAAACATCTTCAGCTACTAGGAATTTTTCCTTAATTTCTTCTAATGAAAAATGTACTCCTTCCTCTAGTCGGAAAAAGAC